>JAEDML010000170.1 GCA_016303035.1 Clostridiaceae bacterium
AGAAGTTTCTTATATTTTCAAGAGGGAATGACACAGGCCTTTCTCCTTTTAATTTATTTGATTATAATTGTATCACAAAATATGCTATAATACAAACAGATTTACAAATTCTTAATAAAATCTCTAAATATTTGATTTATATTGAAAACGGATAAAAAGAAGGAGGAGACAGTGTGGATAAAAAAAAGATTCTTATTGCGGACGACGAGGAACGCATAGTAACCCTGGTTTCGGATTTTTTAAAGGCTTCCGGTTATGATACCGTGACGGCGGCGGACGGCAGGCAGGCGCTTGATATATTTTTAAGCGGCCTTAAAATAGATCTTGCGATTATTGATATTATGATGCCTGAGATTGACGGTTGGGCGTTGACAAAGGAAATTCGTAAAAGCTCCGATATGCCGATAATAATGCTTTCGGCGCGCTCCGAGGAATTTGACCTGCTTACCGGCTTTGAAGCAGGGGTTGACGAATATGTAACAAAGCCGTTTTCGCCGGCGGTGCTGGTAAAACGCGTCGAGGCGCTGATTAAACGCAGCAGCGGCGAAGCAATTACCGATGAAGCCGCAAAAAAAGGCCTTCAAATAGATTCGGAAGCCTTTACCGCTTATCTTGACGGTAAGCCGCTTGAGCTTACCCTTAAAGAATTTGAACTGCTTTTGCATTTGTATGAAAATTCAGGCAGGGTTTTAACCCGAGACCAGCTGCTTAACGCGGTGTGGGGATATGATTATTTAGGCGACTCCCGTACAGTGGATTCACACATAGCGCGTCTTCGTATAAAGCTTGGGGATTACGGCGCGTCAAGACTTAAAACCGTTTACGGAATGGGGTATAAGCTTGAAGCTTAAGGAATTGAAAAATAAGCTGTGGTTTAACATTTTTATCCGTGTTGCACTTATTTTTACGGCTTTTGTGATTATAATTGCCGTCTGTAATGTCAGTATGCTGGTAGAGTTTTTCTGCTTTCGCGAAAAAACAAAGCTAAAGGAACAGCTTGCCGTTGTAAGCACGCTTGATATTTCCGATGTTTCCGCTACCTCCGAAAAGCTTTCGGAAATAAGCGAGAAGTATAATTTCGATATTGAAATATATAAAAAATCGGGTAAAATACTGTTTACGACCCACGGCGGACAGATGATGGATTATTTCGCAATAGGCGATTACCGCTTTAATATGTCGCACGAAGAAATGCTGCCCATAAAAACGGAGCAGCTCGGCGACGGCATAGTTTTTCAGACAGCGCGGCGCCGGTTCGATAAAAGCGAATATCTGCTTTGCTACAAGGAAATTTCCGACGGAGTTTATGCCGAGGTAAGAATACAAAAGGAATTGATTTCGTCCTCTGCCGATATAGCCAACGAATTTATAATTATTATATCGGTAATCTGCTTTGCGGTTTCAATAATATGGGTTTTTGCATTTGCGAAGAAATTTTCAAAGCCGATAATAAAAATGAACGATATTACAAGGGATATGGCGGAGCTTAAATTCGACCGAAAGCTTGATATAAGCAATACCGATGAGATAGGTCAGCTTGCGGCGTCAATTAACAATATGTCTGATTCGCTCTCGGCGGCGCTCAGCGATCTTAGAAAATCAAATGCAAAGCTAAAAGACGAAATTGAGCTTGAGCGTCAGTTGGATGTTATGCGCCGCGGCTTTGTTGCTAATGTTTCGCATGAGCTCAAAACGCCTATTTCCATTATAAGCGGTTACGCTGAGGGGCTGAAGCTGAATATAAACGCCGAAGCTAAGGAAAATTACTGTAATGTAATTATAGATGAAAGCGCGCGTATGAACCGCCTTGTTTTAAGCATACTCGAGCTTTCAAGGTATGAATCGGGTCAAATGCAGGTAAATAAACAGAATTTTAATATTTGTGCAACGGTTGATGAAATGCTGAAAAGAATTTTCTCGGGCAAAAATGTTACCGCTGTTAATAAAATTCCGGCCGATACGGTTATATCGTCAGACCCCGTTCAGACAGAGCAGGTTTTAAAGGCTTACCTTGAAAACGCCGTCTCACACACACCTGAAAACGGCGAGGTTACTGTTGAAGCGGAGAACCGCGGCGGTACGGTGAGAATATCCGTTACAAATACCGGCAGTCATGTGGACGAGGATATTATGTCGCAGATATGGCAGAGCTTTTTCCGCGG
>JAEDML010000031.1 GCA_016303035.1 Clostridiaceae bacterium
CGGAAAAAACGATAGAAAAAGCGCTACCTTAAACGGGTTTTCCGATGCCCTGTACTTACCGCGGTAGACATCTATAATATAGCTTGCCGCCTGAAGAGTGTAATATGAAATGCCTAACGGAAGCAGTAGCTTGAACTTGGGCACTCTAAGCGAAACGCCGAAAACGGAAAAAGTACTTCTTAAAATATCACCGAAAAAATTGCAGTATTTAAGAAATCCGAGCATACCGAATACAAAAATCAACGCAACCGCAATTACTGTACGCTTTTGCTTTGTAATAACCGCCTTAAACGCCCTGCGTTCTTCCTTTTCAAGAGATTTTTTAACTAAATCAAATCCGTCCTGAATTCGGTTAAGAAATTTTCCCGTAAGAAACACTACGGCAGTAGTAAGAATAAGAAATATTAACAGTCCTCCGCTGTTTATAAGGTAAAAAACATAGCTTGCGGCAAGCAGTACCGCCCATTTTACCCTTTTAGGAAAAACGGTGTACAGAACAAAAACAGGCGCCAAAAAGAAAAGCAGATATGTATATGAAGCATATGACATATTTACCTATCCCCTTATTCATCTTCAAGCTTTTCAATTAAAGCCTTAATTGCGATAACCGATTTAAAGTTTTCGGGAATAATATCAATAGGCGTAATTTCGATATCGAATTCATCGTTTAACTCTCCGACCAGTCTTACAATAGACAGCGAATCCAAAATATGATTTTCTACAAGGTTTTCCTCTGCTTTAAAATCAACACCCGGTTTAATTTCCTCAAGAATTTTAATAAGCTTTTCCATAATTCTCCCCCATTTTAATTTGCCTTAAATTTTCCTTTAAAAGTTTTCTGTCAATTTTGCCGTTGCTGTTGTACGGAAATTGCTTGAGCGATATATAAACTTCCGGCATCATATAAACCGGCAGCCGCTTTGCAAGCGATTCGGCAAGCTCTGAATCGGTGATTTTTTTGCCCTGATAAAAAAGAGCTATTTTATCATCAGCTTGGTCATAAACCACCGCACAGGCGGCGATTCTGTCAACCGCGCCGACAGCCGCCTCAATCTCTCCCGGTTCTATACGGTAACCCATATGCTTTATCCGAAAATCCTTTCGGGATAGATAAATTAAATTGCCCTCTTCATTGTACTTTACAAGATCTCCGGTTTTATAAACCGTTTCGGGATAGCTGTGGTTAAGCGGATTTTGCACAAACGCCTCCGCCGTCTTTTCGGGATTATTGTAATATCCCATTGCAAGAAAGCTTCCCCTTGCGTATAGTTCGCCGCTTTCCCCGACTTCTGCCGCTTTTCCGTCCTCGTTTACAACAAAAACATCGCAGTTGTCACAATGCTTTCCTATCGGCAGCGTTTCGGAATCTGAAAATTTTCTGTCAACAATATAATAAGTACAAATATCTGTCGTTTCAGTGGGACCGAAAAGATTGGCGTACATAGCCTTCGGAATATGCTCCATCCAGTAATTAAGCTGTTTTACGGGCATAACCTCTCCTGCAAAAAGCACCTTTTTTAATGATTCGAGCTTGCAGTAATCAAACACCTTAAGATTTGCTATAATACACATAGCGGACGGTACCCAGTAAACAGTATTCACCCTGCGCTCGTTTAAAAATTCAATAAGCTTTATCGGAAAGGAAAAAAGCGTTTTCGGTATTATATTAAGGGTAGCGCCCTTGTAAATCGTGCTGAATACATCGGATACCGACATACTGAAGTAAAAAGGCGTCTGACTGCCGAAGACCGTTTCACCGTCTATATCGAAGGTATCGGAAAACCAGCGTATGTATGAAATTAGACTTCTGTGGCTCATAACAGCGCCCTTAGGCACCCCGGTAGAGCCGGAGGTAAAGAGCACATATGCAGGGTCGGTATCAATAACAGAGGATTTAATTTCAAGCATCAATTCGTCAAAGGGCTCTAACAGTACCGCCTCGCTGTATTTAATTATTTTACCCGAAAAACCTATTTTATCGGCTTTTTCAGCACAGCTGTCAGATATCAGCAATGCCGCAGGCTCAAGCGTTTTAAAAATTTGCTTAATTCTTTCTGTAGGCATTTCACAATCTATAACCGTGTAGAAATTTCCGCTTAAAAGAACGCCTACCATAGCCTCAAGATTTTCTACCGAGCGTTCAAACATAACCGCCACGGGCTTTCGGAAAAGCCGCGCATTTGCCACCGCCGCCGCAACCGAGCGTGAATTTTCGTAAAACTCTTGGTATGTAACGCTTCTGCGTTCATCGCGAAAAGCAATTTTTTGCGGAAATTTTTCGGCGGCGCGTTCAATCATTTCAATTAAATTTTTCACATCAATCCCCCGTTTTACCTACGGACTTTAAAAGTCCGTAGGCTTAAATTACACTATCTGTTTCTAATGGCGTCAATAGGACGCTTTGAAGCTATGCGTCTTACAGGCAGGAAGCTTGCCGCAAATGCAACAACTGTACTTACCGCAAAAAGCAGCAGAATCTGACGTATTCCGAAGCTTAATATTGTAATCAGTATTCCGGTTTCGCTTCTGATAACATAATTGATAAACAGTGTCGCGCAAAATACACCAATACAGGACAAAACGAAATTTATCATAGCTATAATAAAGCTTTCTGAGAAGAAAATGCGGAAAACATCGTTGCTTCTTGAGCCAATCGCCCTTAAAATTCCTATTTCCTGCTTTTTATGCGAAATGCTTGTTGCAATAAAGTTTGCGAGCATAATAGCCGCAAATACCGCAAACCCGAGACCGATATAAAGGAATACCTTTGAAAGGGTTTTTAATACATCGTTTACGGTGTCAAGCTCATAGGTTACCGAATTCATAAGACTGTACCTAACATTTCCGTCCTTGCTGTAGCAATGTGCTACAAGCGATTTTATATCCTGTTTTTCGGCAGGCATTGCTCCGACGGCCATTTTATAAGCGCCCTCGCTGCCCGAAGTAAACATTTCGTAGGTTCCGTCATCGGTAACTATCGTTTGCGAATATGCGGTGTTATTATCGGTAATAGGAATGACTCCGACTATTCTGCAATCGTCAAGCGAGTATTCCTCATTATTGTTATATCCCCAAAGCTTAAATTTGTTGTTGCCGATAAGCCTTTTGCAGTCCTCCGCAGTAAGAGCTTTTACTGACGGGTTACCGTTTTCATCATACACAGGCTCTGCTTCGCCCAGCATATCCGATGTGACGATTATCTCGTTTTTAGCAAGAGACGCCTTCTCACCGTCAAGCCATATAATGCTCTGAACCGACTTGATATCGTCTAATTTTGCCATATACGAAGCGTCTATTGAACTGTTATCTCCGTAATAATACATATAACCGTTTAAAATCGGCTTTGTATGCGGATGATTTTCAATAAGTCTTTGAACATAGCCCTCACCTACCATCGCAACATCGGCAAGACTGTAATTTGCGGTGCACATAAATTCATTGGCAAGCGCAAAGGTTACAATCTTCTCGGCCTTTGAGTCCTTACTGTGGTCTTCGTTGATTGAACGGTAGCGGTCAATGTCCATATTGGTATCTATTACGCCGGTAACGGTATATTTTTTGCCGTTAAATTCAAGTGTTTTCCCTATAAGGTCTTCAAAATTCTTGATTTCGGTGTATACCGGTTTTTTGCCGCCCTTGCCGTCAGGCTGTGTTGTAACGGTGTCCCAGTAGCCTGCCGTCTTAAAGGTTTCAAAAACCAGCGAGCTTACGGCAATTTCATCCTTTTCACCGTTGGGCATAACGCCTGCGACCAGCTTCATATCCATATCCTTAACCGTTTTTTCGGTAATTTCGGCAAAGCCGTTAAAGCCCTGCTGATAAATACTGTATTCGCTCTTAGTAAGCTCGACATCGGGATTGAAATTTTTTGCAAAGCTTAAATCAGTACCTATCGGAGTATATACGCCGGTCATTTCAATACCCGTATTCTTGGTAAATTGTTTTAAATTATCATCGGAGATGTAGTAACCGCCGCGCCAGTATTCGTTAACTCCCTCTCCCGATTTTACTGTTTTTTCTATCGCGGTATATTTAACGCCGGTATCTATTATTGACTGCGTGCATGTATTTATATGATTATAGGAACCGAAGGTATCCGAAAGACCGAACAGACCGAATGCAACGCAGGAAAGCAACACCGTAAACACAAGGCGTATTTTTTTATATTTAAGTCCGCTTGCACCTATCTTAAAAGCATTTTTAAGCGGAAGCTTTGATTTTATAAGCTTAAATTCGGAACCTGAATTTTCCTTGATTTTTGAAACATCCGTATTGCAAAAGCGCTTTGCGGATTTTTTGTTTTCGAAAACGGTTATTTCAAGCGAGCCGGAAGAAAGCTTATCTATATATTCGTTTATCGATATGCGATCCTCTTCGGTTATATGATAACCCTTAGGCACATCGACAGTATTGTCGTGAAATGTTAAGGAATCTGCATTTTCCTCGGTACAAGATGTATCAAGCTCAACATCGCTTATTACCTTACCGTCGTGAAGCTCAATAATACGGTCGGCATACTGTTCTGCAAACTCGCGGTCATGCGATACAACTATAACAAGTTTATTCTTTGAAAGCTTTTTCAGAGTATCCAAAACCTGCTTACCCGTATTGGAATCAAGCGCTCCCGTAGGTTCGTCCGCCATTATAATTTCGGGATTTTTTACAAGGGCGCGTGCAATGGCAACCCTCTGCTTCTGACCGCCCGAAAGCTCGTTCGGCTTTCGGTTTCCGTAGCCGTCAAGGTCTACCTCTTTTAATATTTCATTTATCTGCCCGTCGTCAGCTTTTTTCCCCTGAAGCTCTATTGCAAGCGCAATGTTGGCGCCTACGGTAAAATCTTCGAGAATGTTGTATTCCTGGAAAATAAAACCTATATATGTGTTACGGTAGGAATCAAAATGCTGTTGTTTAAAGCTTTTAGAGGAAACGCCTTTTATTGTAATTTCACCGCTGTCATACTTATCAAGTCCTCCCAAAACATTAAGCAGGGTTGACTTACCGCTTCCCGATTTGCCGAGCAGAAAAACCATTCCCGTTTCTGGGAACTTTATGGTTACATCGTCAAGCGCGGTTACCGGAACTCCCTTTTTAGGCTTATAGATTTTATAAAGATTTTTTGTTTCGAGCATAAATACCCTCCTGAAATTTCGTATTAACTGTATTATTTCAAATAGTACACTAATAATATACCATTCCTCGGAGCCTTTGTCAACTGTTTGATTTTAATATTATTTTTTATCGTTTTTTTCTGATTTAATTTTACTGATTTTGTTGTATATCAAAGCGCCGCATACGCTGATTATGAGAGTTACGGCAAAGACGGTAACCGCGAATTTATATTCCTGTCCGCCGAGCGCGTTACCGCCTACGGTCGAAGTTATAATTGATGGCAGTCTTGCAATAGTAACAATTATAAACCAATGCATAGGTTTTATGTCGGTCAGCCCCACAAAATATGAAAGTAAATCCTTAGGGGTTCCCGGAATAAAGAATATGAGAAAAATAATTGCGTCCAGCCGTTTTTCATTTTGCAGGAATTTAAGCGAGCGTATTTTCTCTACCGAAAAGAATACTTCGACAAGTCTGACCCCGAATTTACGCACAAGAAAGAAAACCAACAGACTTCCGAGCGTTATTCCTATAACGCAGAGAAGTGTTCCCTCCACCGCGCCGAAAGCGTATCCCGCCCCTATTTCAAGCGGCTCGCCCGGTATAACGGCAAAAATTACCTGAATAATCATCATACCGACAAAGGCAAAGCGACCCCACAAGCCGTGAGAATCCACCCACAGCCTGAATTTTTCAGGTTCCGACACAAGGCTTATCATCTGCCTTCCCACAAACCAGGTTAACACACCGAAAAAAGCTATTAAAACGCAGGTTGTAATTATGCCTGCCGCTTTTTTCTGCATTGGCGTCAGACGTTTCTCCTCTTCAATTGTACTCTCCGAGTTCTTTTTTAACATCATTTTTCAAATCTTCCCACTTATCTTCGTGCTCCGCATAATAAAGCGGACACATTTTTCCTGTAATATCATAATGCCTTATAACGTCCTCTTCGTCAAGTCCGAATTCGTGACACAGCCACGCGGTCAGCCTTATAAGCGAGTTATAGGAAGCTTGGTTGAAAACGCCGCTTTCATCCGGATGGCATACTTCAACCGAAATCGTATCGGAATTTCGCCAGTTACTTGCCGCGGATTTTTCATTTAAAGGAACGCACTGTATTATTTCTCCGTCAAGTCCCACAACAAAATGAGATGATACCTCCGTGTCACTTTTATCAAAGAAATCACGGTTGTTTTGCGCCGTAGTGCCGGGGTTTCCAACATAGTGAATTACGATGTTTTTGACCGCGGTCAGCTTTTTTCCGCTGCGTGCGGTACCGTGAATTTTGATTATCTGCACATCTACCCAATCGGGAACCGTAATATTTGATGCCTTTTGCAGCTGACTTTCCGCCTGAATACTTTTAGATTCTTCACGATTTTTTGAGCCTATTATCCTAACCGCGCCGTAACAAATCGAAGCAATCAGCAATACTAAAAAGCTAAGACACAATAATCTTTTTATTATGAGCTTTCTTCTTCGCCGTTTTCGTCTTTTCATACGCGCGGCGTAACTGTAATCTGTCATTTTGACTTCCCCTGCTTTAAATTTCTCTGAAGCTTAAAACCACCTTAAACAAATCTCCGTCCACGGTAATGCTCATCTTGCCGTTTTGCAGCTCAACAAGGCTCCTTGCAATGGACAAGCCTAAGCCGCTGCCCTCGGTGCTTCTTGATTTATCTCCTCTGACAAATCGCTCCATAAGCTCCTCGGGGGAAACATTAAGCTCATACCTTGAAATGTTGCGGAACATAATATCAACCGTTCCGCCACGCCTAATAATATCAATATAAACACGCGATGAAGGCGGCGAGTACTTGCAGACATTGCTCATAAGATTTTCAAAAACACGCCAAAGGCGCCGCGGGTCCGCGAAAATTTTTACACCGTCCTCAGGTATGTTAAGCACCGGTGTGATTTCCGATTTACGCATTCGGTCGTCAAATTCGCCTACCGTCTGTGCCAGCAGTACGCCGACCTCGCACTCGGTAAGATGTACCGATAGGTTACCGGTTGAAGCCTTGGAGGCTTCAACAAGGTCCTCGATAAGCTTTTTCAGGCGCGAGGACTGCCTGTCAAGCACCTGCGTGTATTCCCGTATTTTTTCATCCTCGGGATTTTCCTTTTTTATAAGGTCAACATAGTTGATAATAGATGTAAGCGGAGTTTTAATATCGTGCGAAACATTTGTTATAAGCTCGGTCTTAAAGCGTTCGCTTTTAATGCGCTCGTTTACAGCGGTTTGCAGTCCCTTATTGATGTTGTTAAGGCTTTCACCGAAGTTCTTAAAACCGCCGCGCATATGCGAAGTATCAATTTTATATTCAAGATCGCCTGCGGCAATTTTTTCACCGCCGCGGCGCAGTCTGTCAAGCATAACCGCTATGTATATAACGCACGAAAGCAGCAATAAGCTGATAAATGCCCACCAAATGAGCAAATTATCAATTTCATAGGCGCAGTTTATTATAATTAACAATTCAATAAAAAGTATTGCGCCTGCCGCCGCCGCAGTTTTCCAGACAATAGGCAGATTTTTGATAAGAAAGCGCACAGCTTTTAAAACCGTTCTGTAAACAAAAACTATTAAACGGTATAAAACGGTGTTTTTTATAAGCGTTCCCGTTTTTATACGCGTTGCCATACTCATTGTATAGCCTATAAGCAAAAAATACAATACCGTACAAACCGCAATTAAGGAGATTATTACTGCCGACATATTATTAAAGCTGTCAATTACGGCAAATCCTATTCCGAAAGCCGTTATTTCAAGCGCGGTTAAAACATCAAAAGGCAGCCTGTCAAAGCGATTGAGCGTGACTGTATCGGAACCTTTCCTATGTCCTGCCGAACAGTAAAGAAAAATCAGCAGAACAGCTGACAGAACAAGTGAAATTACTGCCGATACAATTATTGAAAATCGGAATTTATAACCGTTATCAATCAAGGTATTTGTCAAATACACAGTATCGCTGTATTCAAGCTTTTTCGGTATATATACCCTAAATTCAAGGTATGAATCGGCGTATAGCTTTTCGTTTTCGCTGTCATAACCGTAATCGTCGTATTCACCTGATACAGCTATGCTTGAAGCACTGCAAAGCGTTTCTTCACCATTATAGTTAGAATCAACAATTTCGCCGTCAATACCGGTAATTTCATAAAGATAATTTTTGTCGGAGTAATAGTCGGATATATTATCCCCCGAATAAAAGAGAGAATGAAGATGATAGGATTCACTCAGTGCCATTGCGGCTAATTTATCTTTTCTTATGCTTTCAAGTGTTCGGGTGTAGAAATCGTTGTAGGCAAGCACGCCTGTCCCAACTGCGGAAACGGCGGCGACAAATACCGTAAAAAAGGAAAGTATTATCGCGGCGGCCTTTGCCGCAGTATTACCTATTAGCCTTTTCATCTGTCGGCTCCCTCCTCGATTTTATAGCCGCGCGCCCAAACCACCTTTAAATAATGCGGCTCGGCGGGATTTATCTCAATTTTTTCACGCAGATGTCTTATATGTACGGCGACCGTGCTTTCGGCGCCGAATTCAGCGGTATCGTTCCATACCGCTGAATATATCGCTTTCGGAGAAAGCACCTCCCCCGGGTGTTTCATTAACAGCTTTAATATTTCAAACTCGGTCGGCGTGAGTGAAACCGCCTCGCCGTCCGCAAAAACCTGCTTGGTTTTATCGTTAAGCGATATACCTCCTATCCTGTAATCCGAAGGCTCGCACATTCCGCCGCCTAACTGCATATATCTGCGAAGCTGTGATTTCACCCTCGCTATTACCTCAACAGGATTAAAGGGCTTTGTGATATAATCGTCCGCCCCGACATTAAGTCCCAAAATTTTATCGGTATCCTCGCTCTTTGCAGTAAGAAGAATTACAGGAATATTGGAAATTTCGCGGATTTTGACCATTGCGGTTATACCGTCGCAGCGCGGCATCATAATATCCATAAGCACAAGCTGTATTTCATTGTTTTTTACCGACTCTACCGCCTCGAAGCCGTCATAGGCTTCAATGGTATTAAAGCCCTCTGACTGCATATAAATCTTTAAGGCGGAAACAATGTCGCGCTCATCATCGCATATAAGAATATTGTACATTCAGCCGTCCTCCGAACAGTTTTACTTTATGTTTATATTATAGCGCTTATCCTTTTAAGAAAAAAGAGCATAAATTATTAAGAATTGTTTAAGATTGAAAAATTTTAAACAAAGTGCTATTATAATTACATAATAATATATTTTGTCGGGAGTTGCAATGATGAAACATCAAATTCTTCTGGACTGTCCGCCGGTAATTCGGGATTTTTTGACATATAACGAAACAATCAAAGGAAAATCCACCCGTTCCGTTGAAGGCTACTACCTTGATTTGCAGACCTTTTTCCGATATATTTTGCTGATTAGGAACTTAGTACCTAAAGATACGGAATTTGAAAAAATAGAAATTTCTTCGGTTGATATCGAGCTTATAAAAACCATAACTATTTCGGATTTGTATTCCTTCCTTGTATTCTGCAAGGACGAGCGCGGCAACAATACCGCAACAAGAGCGAGAAAAACCTCCACCCTTAGAATTTTCTTCAAATATCTATCTGCACAGACACATCAGCTTGAAGTTAATCCCGCAGAAATGCTTGAATCCCCCAAAATTAAGCAGTCGCTGCCGAAGCATTTAACGCTTGAAGCCTCTCTTGAGCTTTTAGAAGCGGTTGACGGTGACAACAAACAGCGTGATTACTGTATTCTTACCCTGTTTTTAAACTGCGGACTTCGGCTTTCCGAGCTGTGCGGACTTAATCTCGGCGATATTTCGTCGGAAGGCACCATGACCGTAACCGGTAAAGGCAACAAGGAAAGAATTGTATATCTAAATGACGCCTGCCAAAAAGCGCTTAAGGATTACATAGCGGTAAGACCGAACGACGGCATAATCGCGACCGACAGAAACGCGCTTTTCATAAGCCGAAATCACCGAAGAATCAGCAATAAAACGGTACAGCATATAGTAAAAAGCTATCTTGAAAAAGCAGGCCTTGGCGGCCAAGGCTTTTCCACCCACAAGCTGCGCCACACCGCGGCTACGCTTATGTATCAATACGGAAATGTTGATATTCGCGTTTTAAAGGATATTTTGGGTCATGCAAACCTCGGAACCACGCAAATTTATACCCATGTTTCCGACAAGCAGATAAAGCAGGCAACCGACTC
>JAEDML010000032.1 GCA_016303035.1 Clostridiaceae bacterium
CAATGGTGTTTTGTTATTGGAATTCCATTTCTAAAAACGCTTAAATAGGATACTGAAAATTTTAAAACCCGCCTTTCAGAATTCTTGGTTGGAATATAAACGTATTTTCTTGAATTTAAAATTACAGCAAGGTAAAGGTGCTTCTTCTGCATTTAAGCACCTTTTCATTACGCAGCTTGCTTATTTCTGCCGAAAGTCCGCTTCGTTCCACCCCGAGGTAATCGGCAAGCTCCTGACGGTCATACGGAATTGTAAAGGTATTGCTTTTTGAAGCTTTGGCTTGTAAGAGCAGGTATGTCATAAGCTTTTCTCTTGTGCTTCGTTTTGATGTGATCTCAATTTTACGGTGCAAAACAAGATTTTTATTTGCAACTATATAAAGAAGATTTGCAGTTATTTGACGGTCAAAGGCACAGGCATTTTCACACGGATGTGCAATATGCAGTGCGTCTATTAACATAATCTTGGTATCCTCTGCGGCAACTACATCAACCGGCAGCGATTCAAGTTCTGCGAAGGCAAAGGCTTCGCCGAACAGCTGTGGCGGTTCAATGTTTGTCAAAATACTGCGGTTGCCGTAATAATCCACCCGTACAAGCTGTACACTTCCTTTAAGTACAATGCCTAAATATTTTGCTTTATCCCCTTCTGAAAGTACGGTATCACCCTTCTTATAATTGATTTCCTTTGCACCGAGACAAGCAAGCATTTCAATCAGGTTTTCGTCCCTTATATTATTAAAAAGCGGACATTTCCGCAGAACATCAAAATAATTTTTCATATTTTCTCCGTTTGTTGAAATTTCAATATAATTTATGG
This sequence comes from Clostridiaceae bacterium, assembly GCA_016303035.1. Classification (GTDB taxonomy): domain Bacteria; phylum Bacillota; class Clostridia; order Oscillospirales; family Acutalibacteraceae; genus UBA737. The sequence continues at coordinate 820 of JAEDML010000032.1, forward strand.
GCTGATTATAGTATAATCAGCTTGTCAAATCAATAAACGGAGGAAAAACAAATGTTAAGAAAAATAATTAAGATTGACGAAGAAAAGTGTAACGGATGCGGTGCGTGCGCCGCCGCCTGTCACGAAGGTGCCATTGAAATGGTTGACGGCAAGGCAAAGCTGATGCGCGAGGATTACTGCGATGGGCTCGGCGACTGTCTTCCCGCTTGTCCTGCAAATGCGATTTCTTTTGAGGAACGCGAGGCGCCGGCTTACAATGAAGCGGCGGTCATGGCGGCAAAAGCCGCAAAAATACACGGAACGCTTCCTTGCGGATGCCCCGGAACGCAGTCAAAAGCAATCCGCCGCGAAGTTGCAGCCCGTCATACCGAAACGGTTGAAAGTCAGCTCTCACAATGGCCTGTCCAAATTAAGCTTGTGCCTGTAGCCGCGCCGTATTTTGACGGCGCCAATCTTCTCATCGCCGCCGACTGTACGGCGTTTGCCTACGGAAATTTCCACAATGAATTTATCCGTAATCACATCACGCTGATCGGATGTCCTAAACTGGATGATGTGGATTACACCGACAAGCTTACCCGAATTATTGCCGAAAACGACATCAAAAGCGTGACCGTCGTCCGTATGGAGGTGCCGTGCTGCGGCGGGCTTGAAAATGCCGCTAAACGTGCGCTTAAAGCAAGCGGAAAGTTTATCCCGTGGAGGGTGGTTACTGTTTCGACCGACGGAAGAATATTAAATTAAATATGGAGTTTTTTAAATGTATATTTTCTTTCTTATTTCGGAATTCTTAATATAATAAGAATTTAAAATACGCAAGAGTTTGTTAAACAGCAGGTTTTCGTAACCTGCTGTTCAATTTAATTATTTAATTTTTTCAACCTTGCAGCCGGGGTAGTAGGTTGTAAGTATCTCTTTAAAATCGCTGCCCTGCTTTGCCATGTAATTTGCGCCGTTCTGGCTCATACCTACGCCGTGTCCGTATCCGTAAACGGTGAAGGTAAAGCTTCCGTCTGAATACTGAACATCAAAAAACGAGGAACGAAGATTTAATAGGCTGCGTATTTTAGCTCCCCTTATAGATTCGCCGCAAATAAGAATTTCTTTTACCATACCCGAATCCGTTTTTTCCGCTTTTCCGAAATATTCCGACGGTTCGCCCGTAAGGGATACGGTTCCGTCAAGCTTTGAAGCAAGCTCATCTCGGCTTATGGTTAATGCGCTTATATAGTCCGGGGAAAGCTTATCCCCCGGGCTGTCAACCGCACATAAATAAGGGTAGGAGCACCCCCAAACATTTTCCGCGGTTTCCGTTCTGCCTGCCGATATTGCGTGGTAAACGGTAAGCGCGGGGGAGCCTTCGTATGTAACCATATATCCCGAAACCGATTCTACCGCGCTGCGGATTTTTTCGGTGTATTTATCGGTATTTTCGCCCCATTTTTCCTTTAGGGCGTCGCTTGATATATAGCTTTGGTCGGTTGTGTAATCGGTGGTTATGTCATAGGTTTTAGCGGAGTTTTCCGCCCTTCTCCTACAGGCGTAGGTGTACGCCGCAACCGCCTGTGCTTTAAGCGCTTCCTCGCTGTACAGCGCGGGCATTTCGGCCGCTACAACGCCGAATATATAGTCCTCGGCCTTTATTTCGGTTACTTCGCCCGTGTCTGAGTTTAATACCTTGAATTTATCCGAAGCCGCATTTTTAGCCTTTGGGATTTTTACCGCCGCGGCGGCTGAAGTCGGAAGTGTGTCCGTTACGGTGGTTTTAAGCGATGTAAGTGGAATTAAAAGCATTGCCGAAAATAGTACCAACGCAATGCACAGCGTTTTTTTCATATTGCCGCTCCTTAATTTATTTTATAAGATTGACTTTTTACTTCATACATAATAAAATAATATAGTATAATTTATGCGGTGAAAAAACATTTAATGATAATTTGGAAGTGTTGGAATGAAATACAGAAATATTCTTGCCTTTTTTCTCGCGGCGCTGCCTGTAAGCGTTATAATACGCCTGCTTCAGGTGCTTTATGTAACCGAGCCGGTAACCGGTTTTGTAAAGAAAGGATTTGAGGGCGTAAATGCGCTAATGGTAATTATAATGGTCATTTCCGTCTCGGTAACCGCGATTCTTTCCTTTACTGCGCACCGCCAGCCGACAAAACCGCCGAGGTTTAACCCATTGCTCGCCGTTGCGTCGTTTGCTTTGGGCGGCAGTATGGCGTATGAAATAATAAATGAGACCTTTGTTTCGGCGGTTAGATATTGGCAGATAATTCTGCTTGATATTTTCGGTATGCTTTCGGTGCTTTTCTTCATAATATACGGTATAGCGCTGTTTATTCGCCTGCCGCTTCCAAGGCTGCTTTCGCTGATACCTGCCGTTTACTGCATAATGCGGCTTATCTGTATTTTTACTACAATTTCATCGCTTACGCTTGTAATGGATAATGTTATGATACTTGCTTCTTACTGTGCGGTACTGCTTTTCTTCACAAGCTTTGCAAAGCTGTACAACGGTATTGACAGCGAGCATAATTTCAGAAAGCTTTTAGCTTCGGGGCTTTGCTCCGCCGTTATCTGCTTTGCCGATTCGATCCCCCGCGTAATAATCCGTATTACGGGAAATGCCTCGGCGCTTAGGCACAGCGCTTCCTCTACCGCCGCAATATTACTGTTCGGTGTTTTCAGCCTTGTTTTTACGCTGACCTTTTTCTCGCGGAGAAACAGGGAAGAAAATAATAAACCTACGCACAGGCACTGAAAAATATACCAATACAATATAAAAAAATCCGCCGCTTCACAATAACGGGAAGCGGCGGATTTATTATGTTTAGTTACGCCTGATTTTTAGTCCTCGGAAATAGCTTCAACAGGGCAGCCTGCTGCACAGGCACCGCAGCTGCAGCATTTATCCGGATCTATTTCGTAATGCTCTGCGCCTTCGGAGATTGCCTCGCAGGGACATCCCGCTGCACAAGCTCCACAGCTGATGCAAGCGTCGGAAATCTTATAAGCCATCTGAAACACCTCCATTATCGGTTTTCTATATTGTAACAATATATGACATAAAAATCAAGGGAAATTATAATTTTCCTTCATTTACACATAATTTCGAGCATATTTTTACACCTTGCGCGCAAATATAAGTCAGTTTTGGCGGTTTTTGCCGTTATCGGCGGGTTTGGGCTTCCGTTTCGTGCGCGATACCAGCTTTACATCATCACGGTGAATCTTAAAGGGAAGCGCGTCGCTGTCGTTAAGCTTTACAAACATATTTCCGGTTATGAGGTTTACATCGGTAACCGTACCGATGCCGTCGGGCGTTTCAACCGTGGCGCCCACATTCGGCGTAAAGGAGTTGAGATACTCATAGGCGTCCTGCTCGTACTTCAGACAGCACATAAGCCTGCCGCAGCTGCCTGAAATTTTGGTGGGGTTAAGCGAAAGCCCCTGCTCCTTCGCCATTTTAATGGAAACCGGCTGAAAATCACTTAGGAAACGCTTACAGCAATACGGCTGACCGCAGATTCCCACGCCTCCGAGCATACGCGCCTCGTCTCTTACGCCTATCTGGCGCATCTCTATTCTTGTGTGGAAATGCGAAGCAAGCTCCTTTACAAGCTCGCGGAAGTCCACGCGCCCGTCCGAGGTAAAGAAGAAGACGATTTTACTGCCGTCAAACGAATATTCCACTTCGACAAGCTTCATATCAAGTCCGAGATTTGCTACAAGCTCTTCGCATACCTTGAATGATTCGGCTTCCTTTTTCTTATTATCCTCTATTTTTTTAAGGTCGCGCTCGGTCGCGATTCTGAGCATTTTTTTAAGCGGCTTTACTATTGCCGAATCCTCAACCTCGCGGTTTTCTTCGGCTACCGTGCCGAATTCGTTGCCGTTGGCGGTTTCAACGATTACATTATCGCCCTTGCTTACCGTCTTGCCGTCGGGGTCGAAATAGTAGGCTCTGCCGCCCTCCTTGAATCTTACAGATATAACCTCTGCCATATTTTCCTCCGATAAATTATATGTGATTTCTGACTGTTTCATACGCCTTGCTTGCGACTGCCGAAAACAGCAGAGAAAGATTTATATTTGTGTTAAGGCTGTCTTCAAGCCTTGAAAGCTCGCCGTAAAAGGCGTTAAGCGCCCTCGTCTCACCTATATTTTCGCGCCTTTCCCTTATAAGACAGGCGGTTTGGTATTTAAGCTCCTTAAAAAATTTATCCGCTCCGACGCGGTCCTTTTCGTAATCGGAAAGTATTTTAAGCATCCCGAATTCGTTGCCGCTAAGCATAAACCGTAAAAAGTCCCGTGCCTTTGCCTGTTCTGCGGAATCTTCACCGCCCGACAGCAGGCAAAGCGCCTGACCGATGTTATTACGGCTTTTAGCCAGAGCCGAGCGTATCTCTTCGTCGGTATATTTACCCGTGTTTTTAATATATTCCGCCGCGGCGGACGATTCGGGCGGATAGAGGGATAACAGCGTACAGCGTGAAATAACCGTGTCAAGCAGCGCCGACTTTGACTGTGCCGTGAGTATAAAAATAACGCTCTCGGGCGGCTCCTCAAGCACCTTAAGGAGCGCGTTCTGCGCCTGCTCGTTCATAGTATCGGCACGGTCTATTATAAATACTCTTTTGTTAGCCATATGAGGCCTTACATACGCTTCATTTCTGAGAATCCGAATCTGACCTACGGTGATGTTTTTTTTGCCGTCGGCAGGGGATAGGACGGATATATCCGGGTGCGAGCCTACATCGGCAAGATGACAGCCGTGACATTCATCGCAGGGCGGATTTTGACCGCCGCAAACCGCGGCCTTTGCAATGTAGTGCGCCAGCGTGCGTTTGCCGTTTCCCGATTCGCCCTCTATAAGCAGTGCGTGGGGCAGCCGCCTTTCTTTTATTGCGGCGCAAACCGCCGTATTTACATTAAGATTACCTACAAGCGGAAAGCTCATAACACAAAGCCGACCTTTTTCATAGCTTTGAAATATGTTTTGCGTGCTACCTTCTCGGCTCTTTCCGCTCCCTCGCGGTAAAGCGCTTCAAGTGCTTTTTTATCGGCTATTATCTCTTCGTAACGCCGCTTTATCGGGGCAAGCTCGTCGGCGACGGCTTCGCCCACGGCAAGCTTGAAAGCTCCGTAGCCCTTGCCGTCAAACTCCCTTTCAACCTCGGCCGCCGTTTTTCCCGTAACCGCGGAATATATTGTTATAAGGTTTGAAATTCCGGGCTTTTCGTCAGACATTCTTACACAAGAATCCGAATCGGTAACGGCGCGCTTGAATTTTCTTATAATATCGTCTTTTGAATCGAGAATCGCAACCCAGGCGTTTATGTTTTCGTCGGATTTCGACATTTTGCGTGAAGGGTCCTGAAGCGACATAACGCGTGCGCCGGTTTTAGGAATATACGCTTCGGGCACGGTGAAAACATCGCCGTAAATACGGTTAAAGCGAAGGGCGATATCCCTTGCAATCTCAAGGTGCTGCTTTTGGTCGGCGCCTACAGGTACAAGATCGGGCTTGTAAAGCAGAATATCCGCCGCCATAAGAACGGGGTATGCGAACAGGCCTACATTTACATTGTCTGCGTGCTTTGCGGATTTATCCTTAAACTGCGTCATACGCGACATTTCGCCGAACTGGGTATAGCAGGAAAGCAGCCACGAAAGCTGGGCGTGCTCCGGAACATGTGACTGTATGAACACGGTGCTTTTCTGCGTATCAATACCCAATGCCAACAATAGGGCAAAGGTAGAATATATTTGCCCTCTAAGCTTTGCGGGCTCCTGCCTTACCGTTATAGAGTGAAGGTCGGCGACGGCGTAGGTGCAGTCAAATTCCTCCTGCATACCGACCCAGTTTTTAAGCGCACCGAGATAATTTCCGAGTGTCAACATTCCACTCGGCTGAATACAGCTTAAAACCTTTTTCTTACCGTCGGTCTCAATATTTTGACACATTTCGCTTTGTCCTCCGTTTTCAAAAGCCGATTTAATACCGACCTAAATCTAAATTATTTTATCATACTATTGCAAGGAATACAAGAAAAATGAGTGTTTTTATTTTAGCAACTGCGGCGCTGCTTTCTGTATTCGCTCGGAGATACTCCCATAATCTCCTTAAATTTTTTAATAAAAAAGCTTATGCTTTCAAAACCGCACAGCGATGATATTTTAAGAATTTTCTCATCGGTGTTTTCAAGGTATGCCACCGCTTTTCTTATCCGTATGTTGTTCAAAACCGTAAAGGGGGAGCTTCCGGTGTGGGTTTTAAAGCAGAAGCAAAGGTAATTGGGGGTAAGATGGACTATGTCCGCAATTTCACTTAGCGTTATTTTTTCGCCGTAATGTTCCTCCATAAAGTCAAGGCATTTTTTTATTTCACTGCTTTTCGGGTTTTCGCTTTTCCTTTCCTCCATAAGGCCGTTTGTCTTAAAAATACCGAATATTTTTATAAGATTAAGCAATGTATCGAACTTTGAACGGCCTGAATTATCGCATATTTCCTTTACAAGGCTTGATACCTCTTTGTAATATTCATTTTCGGGCTTTATGCAACGCGGAAATGCAATTTCACCCTTTTCAAGCGGAGAGGTAAACTCCTCCTCAAAAAAATGACCTTTAGGAAAGGTGATAAGGCTGTTCGAAAACACAAGCGCGTTATAAGCAGAGGGCAGTGTAATGGGGCTTAACAGGTGAAGCTCGCCGGGGCTTATAAAATAAATGTCGCCCTGATTCATTTTGAAAATATCGCCCCCGACCGAAAGCTCTACCGTACCTTTTTTCATATAAAGTATTTCGCTTTCACGGTGCCAGTGCAGGTTGGAAAAACTATAATAATCCTTTTCCTTAATCTGTATGTAATTTGTAAAAGGGAAATCCGGTGTTCCGCGGTTTACATTTTCCAATTCGCCCTGCATTATATCACCTAAATCTTAAAATAGTGTCATTTATAACATAATATAGTTGTTGATAACAAATGTCAACGGTAATATACTGTAATTATAAATTCTTTTTGGGGGTGCTTTATATGTCAGATAAACGATTTTGTTGGAAAACCCGACCGCTGGCAGCGGCGGAGAACATTATAACCGATAAGCTCTGCCGTTTTACGGTGCTTACTTCGCGACTTATACGCTGTGAATACAGCGAGAACGGAAAATTCGAGGACAGGGCGAGCCAGTCGGTATTTTACCGCGATTTCCCTGCGGTGAGTTATGAAGTCTCGCAAAAGGACGGTGTTTTATCCGTTGAAACCGAGCATTTAAAGCTCACTTATAAATCGGGCAGAAAATTTGCTGAGGATTCGCTTTGTATTGCGCTTAAAACGGAGCCTGCGTCGATATGGCATTTCGGGGAAAGAAACGAAAATCTCGGCGGTACGGCAAGAACGCTTGACGGGGCTAACGGAGCTATTCCGCTTGAAGACGGCGTTTGTTCAAGATACGGCTACGCCGTTTTAAACGACAGCGATACCATGCTGCTTAATGATGACGGTTGGGTAGAGGTAAGAGATAAAAACACGCTTGATTTCTATTTCTTCGGCTATGGCTACAGCTACCTCGACGCAGTGAAGGATTTATACCGCCTTACGGGAGCGCCGACAATGCTTCCCGCCTACGCGCTCGGCAACTGGTGGAGCAGATACCATAAATATACCCAGCAGGAATATATTGACCTTATGGAAAGATTTAAGGCTCAAAACCTGCCTTTTTCGGTCGGTATCATTGATATGGATTGGCATATCACCGAAATTCCGGAGGAGTATAAGGACGGAGCCCCGATTTTTTCTTCGGGCTGGACAGGGTACACCTGGAACAAGGAGCTTTTCCCCGATTATAAGGAATTTTTGAAATATTTAAACGATAACAATATAAAAACGGCGCTTAATCTGCATCCTGCGGCAGGAGTGCCCGGGTATGAAGAGCATTACAGACAGGTGGCCCAAAGCTGCGGAATCGACCCTGAAAGCCGAAAACGCATTCCGTTTGATATTCTAAGTCCGCGTTTTATGTCGGCGTATTTTGACGAGTTGCTTCATCCGCTTGAGGACGACGGTGTAGACTTTTGGTGGATGGACTGGCAGCAGGGAAAAACCTACTGGTGGATTCACGAGGAAAACAGGGGCGGCGTAATGCAGGACGAGCGCGAGGTGCTCGATCCGCTCTGGATGCTTAATCATCTGCATGTTATTGATATTATGCGCAACGGAAAGCGGCCGATGTTCTTCTCCCGTTACAGCGGTCCGGGCGCCCAGCGGTATTCAATAGGCTTTTCGGGTGATACCGTTGTAACCTGGGATTCGCTTAAATTTCAGCCGTACTTTACCGCAACCGCGTCAAATATAGGTTATTCGTGGTGGAGTCACGATATAGGCGGACATATGGGCGGATACAGGGATGAGGAGCTTACCGTAAGATGGCTTCAGCTCGGAGTTTTCTCACCTATAAACCGCCTGCACAGCAGCAATAATGACTTTATAAAAAAAGAACCTTGGAGCTTTGACAGCAAAAACGAAAAAATTATGGGCGACTGGTTAAGGCTGCGCCACAGGCTTTTCCCGTACATATATACAATGAATTACAGGGCCCACAACGATTTGGAGCCGCTTGTACAGCCTATGTATTATAAATATCCGAAATGTGACGCGGCATACCGTAATGATAATCAGTTCTTTTTCGGTAGTGAGCTTATGGTGTCTCCCGTTACAAGCAAAAATTCCAGCCTTACAAAGCTTGGCAGGGCGAGTGTGTTTATGCCTAAAGGCGATTGGTTCGACTTTTTTGACGGTACGCATTATAAAAGCAAAAACGGCAGGGTAATTGATGTTTTCAGAAGCATAGAAGAATATCCGGTGTTTGCAAGGGCGGGCGCGATTGTGCCTATGGAGCAGTTAAAACCGCACGATAACACGCTTATTGCAAGCGAAAATATGGAGGTTTTTGTCTTCCCCGGAGCCGACAACGAATTCAGTCTTTATGAGGATGCAGGCGATTATTCCGATTTTGAAAACGGTGAATTTGTAACTACGAGAATGAGCCTTGAATACGGCGATACCGCCGTGTTTACGATTGGTAAAGCCAAAGGCAGAACCGATTTAATACCTGCGGTAAGAAGCTGGAAGCTGAATTTCAGGGGCTTTGCCGAAGACTGCGGTCTTAAGGTATACATAAACGGCGCCGAAGATTCGGCGGATTACCGATATGATAAAGCAAAAAACACCCTTGAAACCGCGGTTACGGCAAAGGTCAGCGATGAAATACGCATAGAGGTTACGGGTGAGCGCCTTATTACCGATAACGGCGATATAAAAGAAAGATGCTTTAAGATTTTGCAGAGAGCCGAAATTTCATATGACAGAAAAAATGCTTTATTTAACTATATTTTTGAGTCTGATATACCTATCGGTACCGTAATAAACAGAGTTCATCCCGTATCACCCGAGGAGCATGACCTTATAGACTCGCTTAA
>JAEDML010000171.1 GCA_016303035.1 Clostridiaceae bacterium
GATTTTGCAAGGTTTCTCGGCTTGTCGATATCACAGCCCTTGTAAAGAGCTACATAATATGAATACAGCTGGAACGGAATTACCTCAAGCGTGGCTAAAAGCAGGGGGTCGCTTTTTGGAATATAAATTACCTCCTCGGCTTCGCCTGCAATTTCGGTGTGCCCCTCGTGCGCACAGGCTATAACATATGCACCGCGCGCCTTAACCTCCTTAATATTGCTTAAAAGCTTTTCAAAAAGCTCTTCATAGCAGGCAAGCGCGATAACCGTGCGTCCCTTTTCGATAAGGGATATTGTGCCGTGCTTAAGCTCGCCTGCGGCATATGCTTCGGAATGTATATATGAAATTTCCTTAAGCTTTAAAGAAGCTTCGAGCGATACCGCGTAATCTATATTTCTGCCAATGAAGAAGAGTGATTTGGGGTCGCCGCAGTGCTTTGCCATTTCCTTTATCTTCGGTTCGTTTTTAAGCACGCTTTCCATAAGCTCAGGCAATCTCTGTACCTCACAAAGCAGTTTTTCAATTCGCGCGCTGTCTGCGGTTTTAAGCAGCTTCGCCGCCCATATAGCTATTAAATAAAGTACCGAAAGCTGTGTTGTGTACCCCTTTGTGGTAGCAACTGCAATTTCGGGACCTGCCCAGGTGTAAATAACATCGTCGGACGCGTTTGCAATCGAGCTTCCAACAACATTTACTATTGAAAGCGTGTGAGAACCTCGCTTTTTTGCCTCCTTTAGGGCGGCAAGCGTGTCGGCGGTTTCACCCGACTGGCTTATTATAATAGTAAGTGTATTCTCGCCCGTAATCGGGTTGCGGTAGCGGTATTCGCTTGCATAATCAACGGTTGTGGGAATACGCAGTAATTCCTCAAACACATATTTCCCGACCATTCCTGCGTGGTATGCCGAGCCGCAGGCGATGATATCTATATTCTTGATTTTTTCAAGCTTTTCACGGTTCAGCTTTAAGCCCTCAAATACAATTTCACCGTTTTTTATACGGCTGTCAACCGTCTGCTTTACGGCATTCGGCTGCTCCATAATTTCCTTCATCATAAAATGGTCGTATCCGCCCTTTTCGGCGGCGGCAACATCCCAACTTATGCGTGACACAGCGCGTTCTATAAGGTTTTTATCAGCGTCATAAACCTTTACGCTTTGGGGGGTGAGCACGGCAATATCGCCGTCCTCTATATAAACTATATCCTTTGTGTGCGATACTATCGCCGTAACATCGGACGCAATGAAATTTGAGCTTTCCGACAGCCCGATTATAAGCGGACTGAATTTTCTTACGGCAATAAGCGTGTCTGGATATTCACAGCACAAAATGCCGAGCGCGTACGAGCCTTCAAGACGGCTTACCGCCTTTGATACCGCCGCAAATAAATCTCCGTCATAATACTTCTGAATAAGGTTGGGTATTACCTCGGTATCGGTATCGCTCTTAAAAACAACACCGTCGGCTTTAAGCTCCTCTTTAAGCGCGATATAATTTTCAATAATTCCGTTGTGAACTACGGCAAATCTGCCGTCCGCGCTTATATGGGGATGAGCATTTGCATCGGACGGGGCGCCGTGGGTGGCCCATCTGGTATGGCCGATTCCGGTACAGCCGCAGACATCGTTTAGCTTTTCAACCTTGTCTTTCAGCGTTTTGATACGCTCAACCGTTTTTACCGTGGTAAACCTGTTGTTATCAAGCACGGCTATTCCTGCCGAATCGTAACCTCTGTATTCAAGCCTGTCAAGACCGTCCAGCAAAAATTGTGCCGCGTTGCTTTTACCTGTAAAACCTACTATTCCGCACATAAAAAACACACCTTTCCGCGATATGTACGGCAAGGTGCGGGTATAACAAACATACGCCTAAAAAGACGGAATAATATCCGTCCTTTTGCGTGAACCGTACATATCTTATAAATTACAGCATAGCGTAATATCTCTGTTCCGAAATTACTTTCGGTTTTTAAATATACGTTTACGACATGTCTGCCGTGGGGCATCCGCCGAATATTTCGATACTCCCCATCCTCGTCAACCGCTATGCCATAAATACGGTCCCGGCGCTTCAAATTTTTATCTATGCGGTTCCTTTCTTACAGTTTTAATGGCATAAATCCGCATTTTTATATTTTTATTATATTCAAAA
>JAEDML010000033.1 GCA_016303035.1 Clostridiaceae bacterium
CATGTAATAGAAAGCGCCCTGTCATCAAACAACTCAAAAATTGAGGTATTCCTTGACAGTACATCTTCAAATTCCTACCCTGCCGAGGTCATAGGCTACAATATTTCTTCGGATTTAGCGGTTATTAAAATTAACGCAAGCGGTCTTACCCCGGCAGAGATTGCAAATTCCGACGACCTTAAAGTGGGTCAGTATGTAATCACCGTGGGAAATCCCGGCGGACTTGAATTTATGGACAGCGTTACCTACGGCGTAATAAGCGGACTTAACCGTGTGGTTTCAAGCAATTCCGATGTTTCGCTTATTCAGACCGACGCCGCGATAAACCCCGGAAATTCGGGCGGAGCGCTGGTTAACACAAACGGTCAGCTGGTCGGTATAAACAGTTCAAAAATCGTTTCCGAGGAATTTGAGGGTATGGGCTTTGCCATTCCCGTCAACACGGTTGTAAAGGTCTGCGACAATATCATTTCAAAGCAGAACAGTCCCGAGCCCTATGTGGGAATAACCGTCAGCAAGAAGTATACCGCAGATGTCCTTAAATTTTACGGGTATCCTTACGGAGCGGTTGTATTAAGCGTTGCCGAAGGCAGTCCCGCCGCTAATGCAGGAATACAAAAGGGCGACATTATAACGGAATTTAACGGCAAGGAAATAAGCAACTATCCCCTGTTTGAAGAATATCTTGACGAGTGCTCTCCAAAAGACACGGTTCCGTTAAAGATTTACCGAAACGGCCGCTATTATTCCACCAACATTACAATAGGTTCAAATAACGCTCAGTAAAAAAACCGCTCTGTATCTTCAAAAATACAGGGCGATTTTTATATACACTTCATATTAAGCTGTGTGTTATGCAAAGAATTAAAGGGATAACACCGTAAAATCCTCGCCGCCTACCGTAAGCGATGTGCCGCAGGGCGCGTTGCCGTACATGACCTTTGCACCTGCAAAGCGGTCGGGAATTTCGACCGTTGAAGGCTCATGCCAGCGGTTGACCGCGACAAGCACCTCTTTTTCTCCTTTTTTGCGGATAAATACCATATCTCCCAGCTCGGCTTTAAGCGGTATAAATTCACCGTCGGAAAATACGGCGTTTTCGCGCCTGATTTTGCCGAGCGTGCGATAAAACTCGACAAGTCCGCCGTTTTCCTTGCCCCAGGGGTAGGTGCCGCGGCAAAACGGATCGCCGTAGCCCGCAAGACCTGCCTCGTCGCCGTAGTAAAGCGAGGGCACGCCCGGCAGGGTATACTGAAGCGCCGCCGCAATTCTAAGCCGCCTTAAAGCGAGGGAATATTCCTCTTCGCTCATCACGCGCTGTGACTGACGGTATCTGTCGCCTTGAAGCGAGTCGCTGCAGCCGAGCCGCGTTATAACCCTTGCGGTATCGTGGGTACCGATGTGGTTCATAAGCAGCTTTACCGCCTGCGGCGGATAGTTTTCGAGAATATCAAGCACTGTTTCATTAAGCTTATCGGCGTTTCCGCCGCAGACAAAATCTATAATCGCGTTGGCAAAGGGATAGTTCATAACCGAATCAAGCTGACTGCCGCGAATAAAGCGGCGTCGGCTGCCGTAGCTGATTTTGTTTGAAGCGTCCTCCCAGACCTCGCCTAAAAGGTACTTATCCTCGCCCTCTGCCTTAACGGCTAACCGTATACGGTCTAAAAATTCATCGGGAAGCTCGTCGGCTACATCAAGCCGCCAGCCGCGAATCCCCTTTTTAAGCCAGTAGCGTATTACGCCGTTTTCTCCCGTTATAAACTCGGTAAAGGAAGGGTCGTTTTCATTAGTTTCGGGCAAAGACGGCACTCCCCACCACGCCGCATAGGAATCGGGAAAGCGGTTAAAGCGGTACCAGCTGTGATACTTTGATTCAGGGGAATTATAGGCGCCGCAGTCGGTGTATCTGCAGTAGCGGTTAAAATATCGGCTGTCGTCCCCCGTATGGGAAAAAACGCCGTCAAGAATTATATATATCCCTTGTTTTTTCGCCGATTTTATAAGCGAGCAGAGCTCCTCTTCGGTACCTAAGAGCGGATCGGGCTTCATATAATCGGCTGTGTTGTAGCGGTGGTTTGAGTGGGCTTCAAAAATCGGATTAAGGTAGATGCAGGTAACGCCTAACGATTTAAGATAATCAAGTTTTTGCTCAATTCCCTTAAAATCGCCGCCGTAATAATCGTTTCCGAGCGAGCACTTGCCGTTATTTTGACGGTATTCGGGCTGTTTTGACCAGTCTTCGCACAAAAAACGGTCCTCGGGGACATTTTGCTTTGCTTCTCCCGATTTTGCAAATCGGTCGGGAAAAATCTGATAAATTATTCCGCCTGCGAGCCAGTCGGGGGTTGTAAAATTGCTTTCAAATACCGTTTGCTGCCACCATACGCCGTCCCTTGATACCGTGCCGAGCGACGCTTCGGTTTTGGTTACGAAAAATTCGCCGTAATCGCTTGTATACCTGAAGGAATACCAATAAAGCCCCTCCGGAAGCGATATTTCGCAATCATAAAATCTGTAATCCTCAAGCCATTCGTTTGGTTGCAATTCGGTTTCGCGAACATCTACGCTTTTATCGTCCTTCATTAAAAGATACGCGTTATGTACGCAGGCGTCCCTATGCAGCAGCAGCCGCAGCCTAAGGGTTTCCCCGTCGGCTACGGCTCCTATTTTACTTCTGTATAACAAATTCCGTGAATCAAAAGGATAGTATTGCATTTTGTTAAACCCGAAACAAAGCTTATTCTACCGGCTTTATATGCCAGATGTTGTTCGCATAGTCGGCAATTGAGCGGTCTGCCGCAAAAATTCCCGATTTTGCGATGTTTACAAGAGACATTCTGTTCCAAACATCCTTGTCATTATACAGCGCGGACGCCTTTTGCTGCGCCTTGCAGTAATCGGCATAATCCGCAAGCGCCATATAATGGTCAACATTTTTAAGGGTGTTGTAAATGTTATCAAACGATTTTCCGGCAATGCCTTTGCCTATAAAGTCAAGCGCCGCTCTTAGCTCTGCATTATTGTTGTAATACGGAAGCGGAGAATAGCCGTTCTTCTGTAAATCCAAAACCTCGGGCGTGTGCATGCCGAAAATCAGAATATTATCGTCGCCTACCGCGCTGTGAATTTCAACATTCGCGCCGTCCTCGGTGCCGAGCGTTATCGCGCCGTTCATCATCAGCTTCATATTGCCGGTGCCGCTCGCCTCGGTAGAGGCAAGGGATATCTGCTCGCTTATATCCGCCGCAGGTATCATAAGCTCGGCAAGGGTTACGCGGTAATCCTCAAGGAAGACAACCTTTAATTTATCGCTTACCGTACGGTCATTGTCAATAACCGTCGAAAGCTTGTAAATCATCTGAATAATCTCTTTCGCAAAGAGGTAGCCGGGCGCCGCCTTTGCGCCGAAGATATAGGTCTTTGGCGTGAAATCGGCATTGGGATTGTTCTTTAAATAGAGATAGTCGGTAATTATATGCAGGGCGTTAAGGTGCTGACGCTTATACTCGTGCAGACGCTTTACCTGCATATCGAATATAGAATCGGGATTTAATGAAATACCGTTTTCTTCCTTAACATAGTTTGCAAAACGGACCTTGTTTTGGTGCTTGATTTCGGCAAGACGGTCAAGCACCGCCTTATCGTCGGCAAACTTCATCAGCTTTTCAAGCTCGGACGCGTCCTTTACAAAGCCGCCGCCTATAATTTCGGTAAGGTAATCGGTAAGCAACGGATTTGCCTGACACAGCCAACGCCTGTGGGCAATACCGTTGGTTACATTGGTGAACTTTTCGGGGGTCATACGGTAGTAATCCTTGAAAAGCTCGTCTACAAGAATTTTACTGTGCAGCTTTGAAACGCCGTTTACGGTGTGGCAGGCGGCAACGCAGAGATTTGCCATTCTGACAACGCCGTTCTGAATAATTGCCGTGCGCTCGGTAAGCTCGCGGTCGCCGGTAAGCGCCATAACCTCCGCACGGAAGCGGCGGTCGATTTCCTTAACTATCTGATAAATACGCGGCAATCTCTGTTTAAACAGAGTTTCCGACCAACATTCAAGCGCTTCCTTCATTATGGTATGGTTGGTATAAGCAACGGTGTTTGTTACGATATCCCACGCCTTATCCCAGCCGTAGCCGCACTCATCAAGCAGGAAACGCATAAGCTCGGGTATAGAAAGGGTAGGATGTGTATCGTTAATATGAATGGCAACCTTTTCGGGAAGATTGTCAAGCGTGTTGTATTTTCTTAAATGGCGGTTTAAAATATCCTGAATAGATGCGGAAACAAGGAAATACTGCTGACGAAGACGGAGCGATTTACCCTCCATATGATTATCCTCGGGGTAGAGCACCTTGGAAATTGCCTCTGCGGTCGCCCTTTGTTCAAGCGCGCGGACATAGTCGCCCTGATTAAACGCCGACATATCAAAATCCTGACACTCGGCGCTCCAAAGGCGCAGAACATTTACGGTCTTGCCGTCCTTACCGGCTACCATAAGGTCATAGGGTACTGCGCGAACGCTGTTGTAATCTACATGCTCAACATGGTGATAACTGCCGTCCCACCACTCGTTTATCCTGCCGTCAAAGTTTACATCAACCGCCGCGGTAGGTCTCGCTTCAAGCCATACGCCGCCGCCGGGAAGCCAGAAATCGGGCATTTCGGTCTGCCAGCCGTCCACCAGCTTCTGCCTGAAAATACCGAGCTCATAGCGAATGCAGTAACCCATTGCGGGATAACTGCCGGTTGAAAGTCCGTCAAGGAAGCAGGCGGCAAGACGGCCGAGACCGCCGTTACCAAGGCCCGCGTCGGGCTCAAAATCATAAAGCTTATCAAGCTTTACCTTGAATTTTGAAAGCGCCTTCGCCATTGTATCGGTAAGCTCAAGATTGTAAAGGTTATTTTTAAGCGACCTTCCCATAAGGAATTCCATACTTAAATAATAGACGGTTTTTGCCTCCTGCTCGTCGGTCGCCTTTTTGAATGCGGCGCGGCGTTCGTTCATAATTTCAAGCAGTACAAGCACGCAGGCCTTATAAAACAGCTCGTCTGAAGCCTGCTCCGGCGAAACGCCGAAATTGTGTGACAGCTTTCTTTCTATCATAGCGGAAAGCTGTGCCGACGTGTATTTTGTCATAACGATCTCCATTCTGCCGCTAAAGCGCAGGCATAAAAGGCTATAAAATCTCCGTTAGCGGCCGTCGGAGATTTTATATGCGGAAATTTACTTTTCCCCACCCTACTGCGCCGATTTTTAAGGTATATCGGTTTTAATTTATTATTTACTTTATATATTACATTATTCCGACGGTATTTTCAAGTAGTATACATAACCATAAACGGCTATTTTTTTGTATAAAATATACTAAATTATTCTAAATTATGTATTTCCAAATTTTTTTATTAGCGAAAACATACAATATTCAGGGTGATTTTCCATATAACAAAAGGCTTTTCAGCGCTGCCGAAAAGCCTTTTTGCAAAAATTATTTTTCTTCTTCGGGCGTATCGCACTCAAGGTAATCGCCCTTGATACGATTTTTGTTAAGCACGCGGTCAACTACCAAAAGCGCGCCGACAGCGGCGGCAAACAGCGCCGCGAGCGAAGAGATGAATTTTAAAAATCCTTTCATACGAAAACCACCTTTTTATTTTAGTTATCGGGAACATTCCCTTTTTTGTTATTATATCAGCCGAAAAAGAATATGTCAATCACATAAACGGCGCAAAAACATGCAGAACGCTCTGCTTTAAGCGCGAAAACAGCGGTCTTTTGCGCCACTCGTCCAGCTTTATTTCGTGCGACTGCGAAAGTATTGACGCAAAATGATCCTTAATATCAAGCACGGTATCATTATTGCACATCCACGCGCCGCACTCAAAATGAAGCTCAAAGCTTCGGTAATCCATATTAACGGTTCCGACCGTAGCCACCTTATCGTCCGAAAGGAAGAGCTTTGAATGAATGAAACCGGGGGTGTATTCATATATTTTTACGCCGGCCTCCAGCAGTTCAAGATAGCCGTACTGTGTAACGGGGTGAACATAACGCTTGTCCGGCACGCCGGGGGTGATTATTCTTACATCTATACCCGATTTTGCCGCCATACGCAGCGCGGTTATCATTGTACTGTCTATTATAAGATAAGGCGTGGCAATATATACATAATCCTGTGCGGTATTGAGAATCTGCATATAAATACCCTCAGCCGGATTTTTTTCGTTAAGCGGATCATCGCAGTAGGGGAGCACAAAGCCGCTGTTTAAAGCGGGACAGTCGGCAATATACCTTTGCATATCAAGCTGTTCGCCTGTGGTAAACTCCCACATACAGCAGAACATTGCAAGAAAGCTTTTGACCGCCTTTCCCCTAAGCATTACGGCGCAGTCAAGCCAGTAGCCGAAACGCTCCACAAGGTTTATATATTCATCACCTATGTTAAGACCGCCGGTAAAGGCCACTCTGCCGTCTATAACGACAATTTTTCGGTGATTTCGGTTGTTGGTAAATATACTTACCGAAGGCTTTATCTTGTTAAATACCGCAACCCTAATACCCATACGGTTAAGCCGCGTTATAAAATCTCTGCGCTGGCGCTTGATGGAGCCGAAATCGTCGAAAATAACCCTGACTTCAACTCCGGCGCTTATTTTACGCCTTAAAACCTCGGCTACGGCGTCCCACATCTCACCCTCGGCAAGAATGAAAAATTCAATAAATATATATTTCTCCGCCTTGTCAAGCTCCTCAAGAAAACGCGGCAGGAATTTTTCGCCGGGGGATAGATATTCGGTAGCGGTGCCGTCGTAAAGCGGATATCCCGATTCGCCCGAAAGATAATCCGCCTGACGGGAATGTATGTAATCGTAAAATTTCAGTTTTTCAACCACGGCGGGGTCGTTTTTAAGATAGGGTAAATAATGCGATTCGCATACCGCCATTTTTTTGCGAAGGTGCGGCATTACCCTGCCGCCGCCCCACAGCAGAAAGACCGATATTCCGAAAATCGGAAAAAGCAGGATAAAGATTATCCACATAGTCTTATAGCTTGGATTGCCCCTGCGGTTTACAATTCTTATAACCGTTATAACGCCGGCAATCATCGAAAGCACATAGACCAAAACCGAGCGAGTGCTGATGTTGTAAAGCACGGCGAACAAAAAGCATATCTGCAGTAAAAACAGCAGTGCAGACACTATAATGCGCGTTTGTATTCTTATTCCGCGCTTGTGCTTAACCTTTACGTTCATAAAACCTCTCCGCTTCGAGTAGATAAAAATTTAATCTTTTTTATTTTAGCATAAATTACTGCAATTTGCAAATTTTACATAAATATAATTTAATATGTTGTTATTACCGTGCTTTATGTGGTATAATTATTTAAATATGATATTATGGAGGATTGTTATGTCCGGAAAAATAATACCGCTGTCAGACGGAGTAGAAGGGCTTTTCGTAAAAAACACGCGCTTTAACACAACGCTTGTATCCTTTAATTTTTATGTTCCGCTTGCTGCGGATACCGCGGCGGAGTATGCGCTGCTGCCCTTTATGCTTACTACCTGCAGTAAAAAATATCCTGATTTTTCAGCTCTTAACTACAAGCTTGCAAGCCTTTACGGCGCACAGCTTGAAGCAAGCGCCGAAAAGTTCGGAGACTGCCAGTTGCTTCGTATGTCGGTTTCGGTTATAAACGACCGATTTACATTTGAAAATGAATCGCTGATAAAGCAGGCGAGCGACCTTATAGTAGGGCTGATTTTTGAGCCGAACACCGAAAACGGCGCCTTTTACACCGAGGATCTCGCGCGCGAAAAGCGCAAGGCGATTGAGCATATAAAGGGCGAGATAAGCGAAAAACGCATATATGCCAAAAACCGCCTTATAAGCGAAATGTACCGCGGCAAGGCATACGGCGTTCCGAAATGCGGAACCGAGGACGATGTTCTGACCATAACGGGAGAAAGCCTTTACAGCGCGTGGCGGCGAATGTTAAGCTCTGCCTTTGTCCGCGTTCAGGTGGTGGGCTCGTCGGTTCCCGCAGGATTGTTCGAGGATATCGGCGCGCGTTTTGAAACGGTGGAGCGCCGTGATATAACCGATGTAAAAAAGTGCGCGGTCACCCTTCCTGCCGACACGCCGAGAACGGTTGACGAGCATATGGACATTACTCAGGGCAAGCTTGTAATGGGCTTTTCAAGCGAGCTTGCCGGCGACGACGACAAAACCCTGCCGATGATGGTTATGACCGATATTTTCGGCGGCGGACCGTATTCCCGTCTTTTTACAAATGTGCGCGAAAAAATGAGTCTTTGTTACTACTGCTCGGCGTCTTCTGTGCGGCAAAAGGGACTTTTAACGGTGGATTCGGGCGTGGAAGCCAAGAACGCCGAAAAGGCGCAGAATGAAATTCTCAATCAGCTTGAAGCCGTTAAACGCGGCGAATTTACCGATTTTGAATATAATTCCTCGCTTAAAAGCATTGCCGACTCGCTTAAAACCTATAACGACAGCCAGATTTCGCTTGATTTGTGGTATGCGCTTAAAGCGGCTAATCCTAACCTTTATTCACCCGAAGATATTGCCGAAAAGGTTTCGCATATTACGCGCGAAGAGGTTATAAACGCGGCAAACGGCATAAAGCTGCACACCGTTTACAGATTACTTCCCAAGGAGGCGGCAGAATGATTAAGCAAACCTTTGAAAGCGAAATAGGAGAAAGCTATGTTAAGGCAGTCCTCCCGTCGGGACTTCAGATTTTTATATTGGAAAAGCCGCAGTACAGCTCTTCATACGCTATTTTCGGCACAAAATACGGCTCGATAGACACTGCCTTTTCGGTAAACGGCGAAAAGGTATGCGTTCCCGAGGGCATAGCCCACTTTCTTGAACACAAGCTGTTTGAAAGCGAGGACGGCGACGCCTTTACAAAATACGCCGAAACGGGCGGCTATGCCAACGCCTTTACCTCCTTTGACCGCACCTGCTATCTCTTTTCCTGCTCGGATAGATTCTACGACAACCTTGCAATACTGCTTAACTTTGTGCAGTCTCCCTATTTTACCGAGCAGACGGTTAAAAAGGAGCAGGGTATCATCGGTCAGGAAATCCGAATGTATGACGACAGCCCCTCCTGGCGCGTTATGTTTAATATGCTGCTTGCAATGTACCGCGAGCACCCCGTAAGAATAGACATTGCGGGAACCGAGGAATCCATTGCGAAAATTGACGCGGCTTTGCTTTATAAATGCTACGAAACCTTTTACAATCCTTCGAATATGTTTATCTGCATTGCGGGAAATATTGATACCGACAAGGCGTTAAAGCAGATAGAGTCGGCAATAAGACCTTGTGAGTGTGCAGAGCTTGAACGCATAACCGCAAACGAGCCCGATACGGTTTGCAGCGGCTACACAGAGCAGTCGCTGGAGGTTGCTATTCCGATGTTCTGCTTCGGCTACAAGGAGACGGTCGAAAAGCCCGAACGCACCTTAAAGGAAAAGGTGTGCACCTCTTTGTTGCTTGAGGTTTTGGCAGGCGACGCTTCTCCCCTTTATGCGCGGCTTGTAAAAGAGGGGCTTATTAACGATGAGTTCGATTCGGAATATTTCACGGGCTACGGCTACTCTTCGGTAATATTTTCTGGCGAATCCTCCGATCCGAAGCGCGTTGCCGCCGAAATATCCGCAGAGGTCGAGCGGCTTAAAACCGAGGGGATAGACAAAAAGCTGTTTTCGGCTGTGCGCCGCAGAATGTACGGCGACGCCGTGCGCCGCTTTAACAATGTTGAGGGCATAGCAATGCAGATGGTTGACTGCGCAATGTCGGACTGCGGTCTGTTTGACGAGATTAAATATATAAAATCCGTAACCTCGGACGATGTTTACAGGCGGCTTTCTTTGCTTGATAATGAAAAGACGGTGCTTTCGGTGATAAATCCCAAGGAGAACGGAAAATGACCTATAATATAACTATTTTCGGTATTCACCTTACCCTTAATCCCATTGCGTTCAGCATACCGATAGGCTCCGGCAAATGGGATATTTACTGGTACGGAATTATTATAGCAATCGGGTTTTTATCAGCCCTTATCTATGCCGTCCGAAATGCCGGGCGCTTCAACTTAAACTCCGATCGAATGCTTGATATAGTGCTGGTGGCAACGCCGGTAGCAATCCTTTCCGCCAGAGCCTATTATCTAATTTTTGACGGCGAGCCTTTAAGCGGCATCA
>JAEDML010000172.1 GCA_016303035.1 Clostridiaceae bacterium
CCGCATTCTTTAGGCTGTGTTCCGGGTATCTCACCCTCAAAATCCGCTATAAACCTAAAGCTGTCCTTTACAAGCGTGATTGCCTCGTCCGCAGATACCGAATCGCGCAGTAAAAGATAAAATCCGGTACGGCACCCCATTGGGCCGACATAAATCACACTGTCCGAAAAGGAGCTGTTGCGTGCATAGGTGGCAAACAGATGCTCGAATGTATGAAGCGCGCCGTTTGAAAGATAATCTCCCCCGTTGGGCTTTTTCATTCTTATATCGTATGTCACCACATCCCCGTCAATACGGGAAATATACATTCCCTTTTGAAGCTTATCATGGTCAACCGTAAAGCTTGCTATTTTTTTCATTTTTACACACCCTTTTATTTTTAAGTTATTTACTAAATCCGATTATATCCTTTACAACCTCGCCCGCTATAATAAGACCGGCGACCGACGGTACAAACGCCGCAGAGCCGGGTATATCGCGCCGTTCGGTACACTTTCTTGCCGTTCCCGGCGGACATATGCAATTTGTTCGGCAGCTTACCGATAAATCATCTTTGGGTTTTATCGGCTTTTCTTTCGAATATACAACCTTTAAGCTGTCTATACCGTTTTTTCGGCATATACCCCTCATCACCCTTGCCAAGGGGCAGACTGAGGTTTCGTAAATATCGGCAACGCGAAAGGCGGTAGGGTCTAGTTTATTTCCGGCGCCCATAGAGCTAATAACCGGCACCCCTGCCTGCTTGGCACAAAGTATAATCTCTTTTTTGCCCGTCACGGTATCGATAGCGTCCACAACATAATCATAATTTGAAAAGTCAAATTGATCCTTGGTATCGGGCATAAAAAAGGTTTTGTGGGTAATTACATCGCATTTCGGGTTTATATCTAAAATACGCTCCTTCGCAACATCGACCTTGTATTTACCTACGGTATTTTCGGTTGCTATAATCTGACGGTTGATGTTTGTAAGGCACACACGGTCATCGTCGATTAAATCAAACGCGCCGACACCCGAACGCGCAAGGGCTTCAACCGCGTATCCTCCCACGCCGCCTATACCGAATATCGCCACCCTTGCGTTTTTCAGCTTCTCCATTGCCTCTGCTCCCAAAAGCAGCTCTGTTCTTGAAAAACGGTTCAGCATACTTTAAGACCTCATATAACATAATTATCGGGCAGCTTCTGCTTCATAAGGTCTGCAAGGGTAATACCCGAAAAATAGTCGATTGTAAGCTTATAATAATTCTCCCAAACGGGAAGCGTGCGGCATTCCGCCGCGCGGTCGCACGGTTTTGAGCCGTTTTTAAGACATGCCACAGGGGCAAGGTCTCCCTCGGTAGCATTCAGAATTTCCCACAGCGTATAATTGTCGGGATCCTTTGTGAGCCTGTAACCGCCGCCCTTACCGTGCTGGCTGTCAATCAAGCCGCTTTCTTTCAGCACAGGCAAAATACGCTCGATATATTTAAGCGAAATTTCCTGACGGAAAGCTACATCCTTTAAAGGAATATAATCTCCCGTGTTATGCTCTGCAAGATCAAGAAGAATACGCAGGGAATACCGTCCTCTGGTTGAAATCATGATTTTTTTACCTCTTTTCGGTTCCATAATTCATTTATTTCTTCGGCATAACGAACAGTGTCCATAGCGTCTGCCGCATATCTGTCCGCGCCGATTTTTTCGGCATACTCCTTTGTAAGCACGGCTCCGCCCACGACAACGCGGCACCACGGCGCCGAGCTGTGCAACAGGCGGATTGTTTCCTCCATTGCAGGCACCGTTGTGGTCATCAGCGCGCTTAAGCCCGCAAGCGGCGCGTGGGTTTCGGTAACGGCGTCCGCTATCCTTTGCGGAGGTACATCTTTGCCGAGGTCGTGTACCTCAAAACCGTAGTTTTCAAGCAACAGCTTAACTATATTTTTACCTATATCATGTACGTCGCCATGCACCGTTGCTATTACAAAGGGACACTTGTCAGCTCCCTTGCCTGCCGGCATTGCCTCCTTTATCTGCTCAAAAGCGCCCTTGGCAGCCTCGGCGCTCATAAGCAGCTGCGGCAGGAAAATGCGTCCTGCCTCATACTCCGCACCGACAGTATCAAGCGCCGGTATAATTTCTTCGGTTACTACCGACAT
>JAEDML010000034.1 GCA_016303035.1 Clostridiaceae bacterium
TTAAAATCAACAAGACGGAATCCGAAACGGTTAAGAAGATTTTCAGACTTTATATAAACAACGGATATGGTGCGGCAAAGATTGCAGATATGCTCAACCGAGACGGAATTAAAACAAAACGGGGTTGCAAATGGTCGCAAAATTCGGTTTGCCGTATTCTTGAAAACGAGCTTTATACCGGAAAAATCATCAACGGTAAGGAAGAAGTTGCTGATTTTCTTACGGGTAAACGTGCTTCGAAAGACGAGAATGAATGGTTTGTAACAGAACGGCCGGAGCTTCGCATTATATCGGATGATGATTTTAACAATGCAAGACGGCTTAAAGCCGAAAGAGGAAAAAAATTTAAGGTAGACAAGGAGCGATACAGCAATCTGCATCTGTTTTCAACCCTAATTAAGTGCAAGGACTGCGGATGGTCATTCCGCCGCAGTGTACGTACATATAAAAACACATATGTAAAGTGGGTGTGTTCTGGGCATAATCGAGGAGCTGACAGTTGTCCGAATACCGTTTCTATTGATGAAAACGAACTGCTTGAGGTTATCGAACGTTACTTCTCGGATATACTTTGCCAAAAGAAAAATGTTATTGGGCTTGTAGTAAATGAGTTTCAAAAGGTTTATCGTGCCAAAGACGAGAATGTTGCCTATGAAAAGGAACTCCGCACAGCAATAGAAAAATTAAAGCGTAACCGACAAAAGTATATGGATATGTATACCGATGACCTTATCTCCCGTGAAGAATTAAATGCTAAAATCAGTGGGGATAAGCAGGAAATAGAACGACTTGAAAGCGAATTACAGATGGTGGAACGCCATCTTACAAAGGGTAACCAACTGCAAATGATACTTAACGACACCTTCAAGGAAATTGAAGATGTCAGCAATTTGCATGAGATTACCAATGCACAACTCAGAAGGGTGATTGACCGAATTGAGGTAGACCATGACGGAAATGTTGAAATATTTCTCAAACTTTTCCGAGAACTGGGACTTGATAAAACCGTTCCTGTTTGTAACAGCCGTACATAAGGATGTGACCGAACGCCTTAGCAAGGATGATCCGCAGCTTTACAGTAAGGTCAAAAAAGTGCTTGAAAAAAACAAACAGGAACGTCACATACGGGGCGGAATGGCCACCAGGCGCAAATATAAGGGAGAATAGCTTAGGGTGACAAGAATAATCCGAATCTGCCTAAAATGGCGGAATTTCGGCGCCTTTTGGCAATTCGGTCTTGATAGGCGTCAGCCTATCTGCGCCCTCATTATCTAAAAATCATCCAAAATTCCGCTAATTTTAGGTCGCAGAATTTTGTAGGTGATGATTTTGCAAACAAATAAGGCAAAAACGCAGTTAATCCTGACGGATTAACGAGTATTTTAACAACATTTGGGTGCAAAATAATCCTCCAAAATCAGGTTCGGATTATTCTTGTCACCCTAGACCGGCGAGAGCTGAACCTATTACGGTCCGACCGTCGCCGGCCTAAAAATTATTGACAAATGAAATACGCGGTGATATACTTAATTAAAAATTATTAAAACCGTGCTTAAATGCGTATATTATGCACTTAAAGCAAGGCGAATTTCTGTTCCGAGAGGCGGCAGTTTCACCACTGCATTTTCTTAATACCGCGGATGTAATCGATACAACCGTCTCAAAGCTTTCTTTGAGGCGGCTTTTTCTTTACATAACAGAAAAATCCGAATACAGGAAACTATAAAGGCAAGGAGTAATTACTATGGATATCAAAATAACAAAAACCGACTGTCCGAGTCCGAAGCCGGACAGTTCAACGCTTGAATTCGGCAAAACCTTTACCGACCATATGTTTATAATGGATTACAGCTCTGATTTGGGCTGGCATGACGCAAGAATAGTTCCGTTTGCCAATATTTCGCTTCATCCGGCTTCGACCGTACTGCACTACGGCTCTGAAATATTCGAGGGCTTAAAGGCATACCGCCGTGCCGACGGCAAGGTTCAGCTTTTCCGCCCGATTGAGAATATACGCCGAATGAACAACTCTGCAGAAAGGCTTTGCCTTCCGCAGATTCCCGAAGAAGACGCACTTTATATACTTGATACCTTTGTAGGTCTTGAGCAGGATTGGACCCCCTCTGCCGAGGGCACCTCGCTTTATTTGCGCCCCTTTATGTTCGGCAATGATGAATCTTTGGGCGTGCACGCCGTACATAACGCAACCTTTATGATTATCGCCTCCCCCGTAGGCAGCTACTACAAGGAGGGCATAAATCCCGTAAAGATTATGATTGAATCGGAGGATGTACGCGCAGTACGCGGCGGCACAGGATATGCAAAATGCGGCGGAAACTACGCCGCAAGCAACCGCGCCGGCGAAAAAGCCGAGAAAAAGGGCTATTCTCAGGTGCTTTGGCTTGACGGTGTAGAGCGTAAATACATCGAAGAGGTCGGCGCTATGAACGTTATGTTCAAGATTGACGGCAAAATAGTAACCCCCAAGCTTACGGGCTCAATACTTCCCGGAATCACCAGAAAATCCTGTATAGAGGTGCTTAAAAGTGAGGGCTACACGGTAGAAGAACGGCTTTTAAGCGTTGACGAGCTTTTCTCCGCGCTTGAATCGGGCAAGCTTGAAGAGGCGTGGGGCTGCGGAACCGCCGCGGTTGTTTCCCCGATAGGCGAGCTTATGCTTAACGATAAAAAGTACACAATAAACAACGGTGAGATAGGCAAGGTTACCCACCACCTGTACGATATCCTTACGGGTATTCAGTGGGGCAGGCTTGAGGATACCTTCGGCTGGACTTATCCCATAAAATAATAAAATAATCAAAATAAACGGGAGCCGATATTCGGTTCCCGTTTTAGTATGTCGATAAGGTTTGTTTTAATTTAACCTAACGGAACATTGTCTGAACGCCGTCGGCAAAATCGCCTACCGCTTTTACAAGCTTTGCAGAGCCCTTGCTTATATTGCGGTGGTCCTTAAGCATAACCTTTCCTACGGCTACCGCGGCTGCTCCGGCAATCATTCCGGCTCCGATTCCCTTGATAAATGACATTGAACTGTTTTGCATAAAAAATCCTCCCTTTCGGAAATATTTTTTCCCGAAAAGGAGGATTTATTTTTGATAATATTTTACATTAAAGGAATTTTATGCTTCCTGTTTAAAGAATCTGTCATACCAGGTAAGGAAGGTAAATACCGTCCAGATTTTGCGGCTTACATCCTCCTTGCCCGACCTGTGGCGGTCAAGCAGGGCTACAAGCTTGTCGGTATCAAAATACCTTGCCGCGTCTTCCGAGGTAAACGCCGCCTTAACCTTATTATAGTATTTTTCTTCCTTGAGCCATACCCTTATCGGAACGGGGAAGCCCAGCTTGTCCTTATCGGCCGTGCGCTTAGGCAGAGTTTTTTCCGCCGCCTTGCGCAGAGCAAGCTTGGTAGTTACGGTGTTTACACGGCATTTCAGCGGAATAGCTTCGGCAAGCTCCATAACCTTTTTGTCAAGGAACGGAACGCGTAATTCGAGCGAGTTTGCCATACTTGTCTTGTCCGCCTTGAGAAGAATATCTCCCATAAGCCACATATTTATATCGAGGTACTGCATTTTGGTAATGTCGTCCTTGTCCTTTACCTCGCTGTAAAATTTATCGCACAGCACTTTGGGGGCGGCGGCTTTTTTCGCGGTCTCGCTTTTAAGAATTTCATTGCGCTCCTTAACGCTGAAGATATTGGCGTTGCCTATAAAACGCTCCTCAATGGTTTTTCCGCGGCGCACAAGGTAGTTTACACCGTGTATCTGCGGCAGATGCTCGCAGATTTTGCTGATAACTCGGCGTACTGCAAAGGGCAGCTTATCGTAGGCGGTAAGGGTAATCGGTTCCTGATAAATTCGGTAACCGCCGAAAAGCTCGTCCGCTCCCTCGCCCGACATTACAACCTTAACATATTTGCTTGCAAGCTGACTTACAAAGAAAAGCGCAATGGCGGCAGGGTCGGCAAGCGGCTCGTCCATATGATACTGAATTTTCGGAAATTCCTCCCAATATTCCTCGGGTGTTATCACCTTTGAAATGTTCTCTACCCCTATTGTGTCGGCAAATTCCTTTGCAAAATGAATTTCGTTGTAACGGTCTCCGTCGGGGCTCTCAAAGCCTACCGTAAAGGTCTTGTCCACATTCGCCGCCTCGGCGATATAGCTTGAATCTATACCGCTTGAAAGGAAGGAGCCTACTTCAACATCGGCGATTTTATGCGCCTGTACCGATTCTCTTACCGCTTTATCGGCAAGGTCGGCGTAGTATTCAAGCACGCCGTCCTTTTCCTCAAAATCGGGGCGGAAATAGCGCGTTTTACGCATTTCGCCGTTTTTAAGGGTAAAATAGTGCGCGGGCGGAAGCTTGAATACATTTTTGAAAAAGGTCTCCTCTGTCGGCGAATACTGGAACGAAAGATAATGACCGAGAGCCTCCTCGTTAAGCTCCTTTTTAAAATCGGGGTGGTCGAGGAAGGACTTTATTTCCGAGCCGAAAATAAAGCTTCCGTTCATAAAGGTGTAGTAAAACGGCTTTATGCCGAACATATCCCTCGCGGCGAAGATAGATTTATCGCGGCGGTCGAATATGACAAAGGCAAACATTCCGCGCAGTCTTCCCACAAGCTCCTCGCCCCACTGCTCGTAGCCGTGAAGCAGTACCTCACTGTCGGAATTGTTGGCAAAGGTGTGACCGGATTTAATAAGCTCCGCCCTTAAATCCTTGAAGTTATAAATTTCGCCGTTGAAGACAAGCACAAGCGACTTATCCTCGTTAAACATCGGCTGGTCGCCATCGGCAAGGTCGATAATGCTAAGCCGTCTGAAACCCAGCGCAATATCCGAGTCGATATATTTGCCGTCCGAGTCGGGTCCGCGGTGCACAATGCGGTTCATCATTTTTTCAAGCACCGTTCCGTCGTCACCTATTCTGTTTGTAAAGCCTGTAAATCCGCACATGGGAAACTCCTTTCAGGGAAAACAATAATTATTTTTTTACCGAAAATTTATATTTTTATTAAATCTTTTAAAGATAAACGCCGCAAGCAATCCTACCGCCGCACCGCTTACCGCGCCGCTTGCAAGCAGTACGGGCAGCCAGTACCACGCGGATTTCCCGAGCACCGCCGCCGCGACAATCGTCTGGCAGATGTTGTGCGCCGTGCCGCCTGCAATACTTAAGCCCGTAATGCTGAATTTATGCGTTTTTGAAAGCAACAGCATAACAAGAAAGGATCCTGCCGCGCCCGAAAGAGAAAACACAAGCGAAAAGGGAGCCGAAAACAAAAGGGATGACAGCAGTATTCTTGTAAAGTTTACCGCAAGGGCACCCTTAATATCCCCTTTTGCGATATACAAAAGCGCGACCGCGTTTGCAAACCCCGGTTTTATGCCGGGAACCGAAATTACGGGTGGGATAAGACTTTCAAGGTAACCGAGCACAATGCAGAGAGCGGTGGAAAATCCGTAAATGCAGACCTTTTTTGCCACCTGCATCGCCCCTTTCGCCTATTAAACATATTATATATTTTAACATCGGCTAACGCTTTTGTCAACGCAGGGAGCGTTGTTATAATATTTTAAATAAATCAAGGTTTTTTCTTTATATTCGATTGACATAAAATCCATATTGTGTTAAAATTTTTAATTATAAGGCTTATAGGTTTTCAGAAAGGGTTTGTGCTATGGGCAGGGTATTAGCCGTTACCTCCGGAAAAGGCGGAGTAGGAAAATCCACGGTAAGCGTGGGTCTCGCAGCGGCGTTCTGCAAAAAGGGTGAGCGCGTTTTACTCGTCGATATGGACGAGGGACTGCGCTGTCTTGACTTAATGCTCGGCACCGACAGCTCTACCGTTTTCGACCTTGCCGATATTCTTGCCGGCAAGGAGATAGCCGACGCGGTCTACCCCGTAAAATGCATAAAAGGCGCTTATCTTATACCGGCTCCCTCCGATTTCGGGAGGATTGATGTATTTTCCCTTACGGGATTTGCAAAAAGCGTGCGTGAGGATTACGATACCGTAATTTTCGACTTTCCCGCAGGTATTGATTTTACTCTTTACACCGCTATGCCCAAGGACACGGTATTTTTAACCGTGGCGGTACCGGAGCCCGTCTCAATAAGGGATGCGGCGGCGGCAGGCGCAAAGCTTGCAAACTTAAGTTTTTCGGCGCGCCTTGTTATAAATCGTTTTGAGTATAAGGCGATGCGCTGCGGCAAATGCCGAAATATCGACGAAATGATTGACCTTTCTTGTATCCGTCTTGTCGGGGTAGTGCCCGAAAGCGGGGCGCTTAAACGCTTTTCGGTTATGCACAGACTGCCCGAAAGAAGCCGCGCCTTTAAGGCGTTTAAAAGAATAACTTCAAGGCTCTGCGGTCAAAGCGCAGTGCTTCCTAAACCTAAAAAAATATAAAGGAGATTTTTAATATGACGATTGCTTTAATTGCACATGACGCTAAAAAAGAACTCATGGTACAGTTTTGTATAGCCTACTGCGGAATTTTAAGCCGCTATAATCTTGTTGCGACGGGTGCCACGGGCAAAACCGTTTCGGAGGCGACAGGCCTTGAAATCGCACGCTTTTTGGGCGGCTCTCAGGGCGGCGCACAGCAGATAGCCTCGCGCATAGGCTGTGACGAAATAGATCTCCTGCTTCTGTTCCGCGATCCGCTTAATCCGAAGCCCAACGAGCCGGACGAGCGTGCGCTTCTCCGACTTTGCGATGTGCATAACATACCCGTTGCCACAAATATCGCAACCGCCGAAATGCTTATACACGGGCTTGAGCGCGGCGATCTTGATTGGCGCGAAATTGTAAAAAATCATAATTAAGTTTTGGTGTTGTGAATGTCAGAAATCAACCGTGCCGTAAAGGGCACAAACGATATATTGCCGGGGGAAAGCGGCGACTGGCAGTTTGTCGAGGGTAAAATGCTCGACACTGCGCGGCTTTACGGATTTGAAGAAATCCGTGTGCCGGTTTTTGAGCATACCGAGGTGTTCAGCCGCAGCGTGGGTGATACGACCGATGTTGTGCAAAAGGAAATGTACACCTTTGACGATAAGGGCGGCCGCTCTGTTACACTCCGTCCCGAATTTACCGCAGGGGTTGTAAGAAGCGCGATAGAGCACGGCCTTGTAAACGCCGCTCTGCCGGTAAAGGTTTGCTATGTCGGCGGCTGTTACCGTTACGAAAAGCCGCAGGCAGGAAGACTGCGCGAATTTCATCAGTTCGGGGTTGAGTGTATAGGCGCCGCATCGCCTAATGCCGATGCGGAGGTTATCGCCCTTGCAAGGCAGGTGCTTGATTCTATCGGTATAGACGACGCGTCACTCGAAATAAATTCCATAGGCTGTAAAAAATGCCGCGCCGAGTATTATAAGGCGCTTAAAGAATACTTTAAATCCCGAAGCGATGAGCTTTGCGATACATGTAAGGACAGGCTTGAGCGTAATCCTATGAGGATTCTTGACTGTAAGTCGCCTGTTTGCGGCGCGATAGCTGCCGATGCTCCTGCGGTGATTGACTATCTGTGCGACGATTGCCGCGAGCATTTTAACGGCGTTAAGGCAAATCTTGAAGCCGCAGGCATAAAGTATACCGTCAACCCGAAAATCGTAAGGGGTCTTGATTATTATTCAAGAACGGTGTTTGAGTTTGTTTCGGACAAGCTCGGAGCACAGTCAACGGTGTGCGGCGGCGGCAGATATGACGGACTAATCTCCCAAATGGGGGGACCCGAGCTTCCGGCTCTCGGCTTTGCTATGGGAATAGAGCGCCTTATGCTGGTAATTAAAGCCAAGGGTGTTGCTCTTCCGTCTAAGGGCGGCTGCGAGCTTTATATTGCCGCTATCGGGCAAAAGGCTTCGCTTAAAGCCACCGAAATTTGCTCTGTTTTACGGGCGGACGGCTTCAGCGCTCAAACCGATATCTGCGCAAGGGGACTTAAGGCGCAGATGAAGTATGCCAATAAGCTCGGCGCACGGTTTTCGGCGGTTTTGGGCGATGATGAGATTGAAAGCGGAAAAGCCCGCGTTAAGAATATGGCTACGGGCGAGGAAACCGAAATTTTACTTGATAATATTTCGGCAGAGCTTTTAAAGCTGATAAACAGTCAGGCTTTATCAGAGCTTACGGATTCGCTTTCCGAATAATAAATAACAGCGTTTTGTCATTCCGCATATTGCGGAATGACATTTAAACTTTTATTAAGAGGGTGTTTCTTCTTGAAACTTGACAGAATGGACGGTATGAAGCGTACCGATTACTGCGGAACGCTTACAAAAAATGATATAGGCAGAGAAATTGTCGTCTGCGGCTGGGTACAGCGTCAGCGCGACCTCGGCGGTCTTATATTCATAGATTTACGCGACCGCACGGGTATAGTTCAGCTTGCGTTTGACGAAAACACCGAAAAGGAAATTTTTGAAAAGGCGGCTTCAATTCGCAGTGAATTTGTCGTAATGGCTAAGGGAAAAGTGCGTATGCGCTCCTCTGTTAACCGCGAAATCCCCACGGGGGATATTGAGGTTGAGGTAAACTGCCTTAAAATTCTCGGCCGCGCCGAAACTCCCCCCTTTGAAATACTTGACGATACCGGCGCTAAGGAGGAGCTTCGCCTTAAATACCGCTATCTTGATTTAAGAAGACCTGCGCTTCAGGAAAACATAATCACACGCCATAAAATCGCCAAGGTTACGCGCGATTATTTTGATGAAAACGGTTTTATAGAGATTGAAACCCCGACCATGATAAAGTCAACGCCCGAGGGCGCGAGGGATTATCTTGTGCCGTCAAGGGTGCATAAGGGTAAGTTCTTCGCCCTGCCGCAGTCACCGCAGATGTATAAACAGCTGCTTATGCTTTCGGGGTTTGACAGATATATTCAGCTTGCGCGCTGTTACCGTGACGAGGATCTGCGCGCCGACCGCCAGCCTGAATTTACACAGATTGACCTTGAGATGTCCTTTGTTGAAACGGAAGATATTTTTGCGATTGCCGAGGGGTATATGAAACGCCTGTTTAAGGAAATAAAGGGCGTTGATATCAAAACTCCGCTGCCGAGACTTAAATATAACGACGCTATGAATCTTTACGGCTCCGATAAGCCCGACACCCGTTTTGATATGACTATCAAGGATATTTCGGAGATTGTAAAAAACAGCGGCTTCGGCGTTTTTGCCGATACGGTTAAAAACGGCGGAACAGTAAGGGCAATCACCGCCAAAAATGCCGCCGGTGTTTATACCCGCAAGGAGATTGACAAGCTGACAGAGGAAGCCAAGGGAATAGGCGCAAAGGGGCTTGCCTTTATCCGATGGAATGACGATGAGCCGACCTGCTCCTTTGCAAAATTCCTAACCGAGGCGGAATTTAAGGCGGTAATTGAAGCCGTGGGCGCCGAAAAGGGCGATGTGGTACTTATTGTCGCCGATAAAAAGAGCGTTGCACTGCCTGTACTCGGTGCGCTCCGCCTTACCGTTGCGCGCAGGCTTGATATTATACCCGATAAGTACAATTTACTTTGGATAACCGAATTCCCGTTCTTTGAGTATAACGAGGAAACCGGTAATTGGGACGCTATGCACCACCCCTTTACCGCACCGCTTGACGAATGTGTGCAGTATCTTGACACCGCTCCCGAAAAGGTTTACGCAAAGGCGTATGACCTTGTGCTTAACGGAATTGAGCTTTCAAGCGGCTCGATAAGAATCACCGACCCCGAGCTTCAGGACAGGATGTTTAAGGCGCTGGGACTAAGTGCAGAGGAGGCGCAGGAAAAGTTCGGCTTCCTTGTAAATGCCTTTAAATACGGCGCTCCGCCGCACGGCGGTATGGGCATAGGGCTTGACCGTCTTACCATGCTGCTTACCGGCAGTGATTCGATAAGAGATGTTATCGCCTTCCCCAAGGTTGCAAATTCGGGCGAGCTGATGTCGGGCGCACCTGCCGAGGTGGATATAAGTCAGCTTAACGATTTAAGTATTGCCGTTACCGAAAAAGAAGAATAAAACAAAGCCGGATTTTCCGAAACAAAACGGAAAATCCGG
>JAEDML010000035.1 GCA_016303035.1 Clostridiaceae bacterium
CGGCTCGCACCGTGGCACCGGTATCCAATATGTACTCACCCAAAATCACAGCCCTGTCCTGAGTAGCCTCTTTCACACAATCAACCCCTAAAGCGCGGAAGGCAGGGGCAGACACCTACTGCACGCCGCACCGAAAATACTGTTTAATTGTATGAAATAAAAACGGAAAATATGTTAAAATGCCGTAATGCGGATTACTTATTTCGGCGGTTTTGCCTTTCTATGCGGCTTAATTCGGCAAATTTTGATTCTATAAGGGTATGGGCATCTTCGGTATGGCAGGTAAGACAGCCGCTGCAGTCCTTAATTCCGTTTTCAAGGAATCTGAAATTTCCGCCGCAGCCGTCGCCGAGGGTATAAAGCGGACAGTAGCAGAACATACAGTTAAAGGTATCCTCGTCCGCGCCATTATGGCAGGGGAAATATCTGCATTTTTTGTTTTGAAAGAAAAATTCACTCGCCGTTTTAATCACCTCATATACCGTACTTTATTCTGACTCTTTCAAGTTTTTGACCTATTGGCTTTGCTAAAAACCATAAAAACAGAAAATTTGAAGCGGCATAAAGCGCGGTATGCGGTAAAGCGCTTATGATTGCGGCGCTATAAAGCTTTACATTAAATGAGCCGCTGTACCACAGCACCGTCCAGATATCCATAATAAAGGAAAAGGCTATCCCCGAAAAAACACCGTAGAAAAGCAAAAACGCACGGCTTTTTTTAAGATACTTTGACAAATATCCCGCGGCAAGCCCGATAAGCCCCCATGCAAGCATCTGAAAAGGGGTCCACGGGCCCTGCCCGAAATATATATTGGAAAGCGCCGCCGACATAGCACCTACCAAAAATCCCGTTTCGCCTCCCAAATACATCGCCGTTATAACGGTCAGCGCCGTTACCGGCTTAAAAAAGGGAATAAAGCGCCCCGCAACGCACAGCGCCGTCATAACCGCCGCAATAACCAAACGGCGTGAGCCGGTCTGCCGCTTTTCGTAGCCCGCGGCAAAAAGCAGGAGCGCCAAAACCGCCGCCGCAAGTATTGCCGCTATATACCGTCTTCCCCCGTCGGCTGCAGAGCCGACTGCGGCGACCGCCGGAACGGCGGCAAAGGGAATAACCGCTTTAATTGCCGCGCGGAGCCTATTGTTCCTTATAACAATCAAGCAAATCAAACCTTTCTGCCGTTTTTAAGACACAGCTCTGCCGCCGTTTCCACCGTTACCGCGCCGTCATAATACCCCGAGGTCATACGGCTTGCCGCCGTTGTGTAAAAGCGGTTTTGCGAGAAAAATTCCGACGGTACGCCTGACGATACAATATTTCCGCGGAAGAAAAGCGCGCAGCGGTCGGCGCACATTGCGGCAAACTCCGCATCGTGGGTTACGGTAACTACGGTAATCCCGTCTGCCTTAAGCCTTTTTATAACATCTGTAAGTCTCAACTTTGCGGCGGCGTCCAGTCCTTTTGTAGGCTCGTCCATGAGAAGGAGTGAAGGCTTACTCGCCAAAGCCTTAGCCAAAGCCACAAGCTGCTGCTCACCGCCCGAAAGGTCATAAGGGTGTCGCGAATAAAGGTGCGAAAGGTCATAGGGCAGCATTTCCGACTGAAGCCTTACGTCACAAAGCTCCTCGCCCACAGTGTTTTTAAGGAAAACCGTCTGCACGTCCTGCGGAAGCATAGAAACGCACTCCTTGTAAAGCGACATATTTTTATACTTTTTAATATCCTTGCCGAAAACTTTTATACTGCCGCCGTAAAGCCTAATATTACCTGCGGCGGCGGAAAGCAGGGTAGTCTTGCCCGAGCCGTTTCCGCCGAGAATACAGAAAATCTCGCCCTTATAAACCGTAAGCTCAAGACCGCAAAGCACATCGGGCAGATCCCTGCCGTAGCGAAAATAAGCGTTTTTAAATTCCAGCGCCGGAATATCCGAACAGCGGTACTCACTGCAAGGCAGAGCGCGCAAATTATTCTTAAAATTGCTTTCAATATAATCTCTTCCGCCGCGCACATCAAGCGGAGCTTCGCCGATTTTGCCCGTCATACGGTAAAGCCTTGCCGCGGCAGGCATTGCAAGCGTAAGCTGCGGCAAATCATCCGCACGCTTTATAACCTCTAAGGGGGTATCGCAATAAAGCAGTCTGCCTTTTTCCATAACAAGCAGTCGGTCGCTTAACGGTATTACCTCCTCTAAGCGGTGCTCGGCTATGATTACCGTCAGCGAAAGCTCGCGGTTAAGCTTTTTTACGGCGGAAATGAAATTTGACGCGGCAATCGGGTCAAGTTGAGCCGTAGGCTCGTCGAGAATTATAACCTCGGGTTGCATAACCGTTACCGCGGCAAGGTTAAGCAGCTGTTTTTGACCGCCCGAAAGGTCGGATACGCTTTTTTCGTACCAATCCTCAATTCCGAAAAAGGACGCCGTTTCGGCAACGCGCCTTGCAATTTCCGCTTTCGGAATATTCATATTTTCAAGCCCGAAGCAAAGCTCGTGCCAGACTTTATCGGTAACCGCCTGCTGTTCGGGCCTTTGCATTACAAAGCCGATTTCTGCAGCAGACTGCACGGTTTTAAGCTCGTTTATCGGGTGTGATTTAAAATAAATTACGCCGCTTTGCCCCCCTAACGGCGCAAGCTCCGGCTTGAGCAATCGAAGCAGGGTGGATTTTCCGCTCCCCGTAGCGCCGCACAGGGTGATAAATTCGCCCTTTTTAACCGTAAAAGATACATTATCCACCGCATTTTCGTGACATAGAGGATATGTAAAATTCAGATTTTTGATATTAAATATTTCCACCTTACAGCCTCCGCAATATCAATAAAAGTCGGCAATAACACAAGCGCCGTATAAGAAATGTAACCAATGTTCCCGAAAACTCCCGCAGAGGACAGCGAAACTGTCGGATAGCAGGTAAAGGTTATGCCGCGCGTTCCGATTAAAGTCAGTAAAAACAGCAGGACGGTAACGCAGATAAAGGCAATATCACGCTTTTTTAAGGAAAACGCCGCAAACCGTGAGCGCCTGCCGCAGCCATAGCCGCGAGAAGCCATACTGTCGGCGGTTATTATTCCGTTTTCAAGCGCCCAGGTTACCATAACCGAAAAAATTCTGAGGTTGCCTTTAAGCGAGTCGATTATATTGTCATCGCTGTAAAGACCCAGCGCGCGCTGAGCGTCCTTAACCCTTTTGTGCTGTCGGCTGAACATAGGAACAAAGCGTATAGCCATTGAAAGAATAAGGGCGATTTTCGGTGAGAAAAGCCCGAAAATATAAAGCAGCTTATCACTTGTCATTATCTGCGTAAAGCTGTAAAACCAGTAAAACGATGCCGTTATCATTCCGGCGGCGCAAACGCCGTAAATAAACGCCTCGGCGGTTACGGGATTGTTGTTCATTATAAAAAGCACCGTAACTCCGTTGTGGGAAAAAATCGGATTTACGAGCGCCGCCGCACAGAACATAAGCAGGGCGAAAATATGCACCTTAGTATGCGTACTTCCGTTCCTTATGAAAAACAGCGAAAGCGCGCCGATTAGCGATACGATAAGCAAAACGGGATTCATACAAAACATTGTAATACCGCAGACCGCCGCAAAATATAACGCCGCCGCAAGCGGATTAAAGTCTTCAAAGCCGCGCATAAAACCCCGTCCTTTCTTAATTTATTTCAAATCCTCGCCCAGATTGCAGGTGTAAAGCCACTCTACCTTATCACCGTCCGAAAGGGTATATTCGCCGCACCCGACCGACGGGGAAACCCCGTTTACAAGGTACATCCAGCCTGACAAATCTCCGCAGTCAAATTCATAAAGATAGTTTATACCTTTTACATAGGCAAGCTCGCGACCGCCCGAAATATCGGTTTGTATTCCGTATTCCTTTGCCGCCTTAATCAGAACATCGTATACCGTATCGCCCTTTTTAAGATCAAATTTTGTCTCTTTAAGAATACAGCCGTCCTTCGGTATATATTCGGAATCAAGTTTTCCGACGGCGGTATTGCACCTTATTTCGAGGGTGACCGCGCCTACAGAGCCGCCGCTGTCGGTTGTGCCGTAAAAGGTATCGGCGCTTTGGAAATCAGTAAGCAGTACGATAAGTATTGCCACAGCCGCGGCAATACCTACGGAGATGAAATTTTTAATATTACGCTTTTTAAGAAAACACAGCACCGCCGCGGCGGCAAGACCTAATAAAACGATTACAAGGCATGCCCACGGCTTATAGCCTGAACGGCGCGCTTTTTCGTTATCTTCCGCTTTTTGGGTTTTGCCTTTTACTTCCTTTGCTTGCTCTGATTCGGTCTGTATCTCCTCAGAGCTTACCGCTTCGGCAGAATCGGGCTGTGAAGATATTTCCGAACTGCCGTTTACAGAGGCAACGGATAACGAAGACGAAGACAAAGCGTTATCTTTATTTGCTTCGGCGGTCTGGGACTCAGCCGACACACCGCTTTGCGCGGGCGGCGCTTCAAACCCGTGCGGACTGCGGTTATCCAAAATATAAAGCCCCGTTTTTCCGCTTTTCATTCTGTTGTAGGCGACAAGCGAATAAAACGCCTGCTCGGTTGCCGTCTCATTAAATCCGTCGCCTGCTTTGTGGCAGAAGCCGCCGTCTGAAAGACGGTATTTTAAAAGTCCGTCAAGCGCGCTTTTCCCGTTTTTGATAAACCGAGAATCACTGTCGCCGTCTATACCGAGAGCGCTAAGCGCGGCTATTACCTGCGCCGTGCTTTCGGCGTTAGGCACGCCGTAACCCGAAAAATCACCGTCGGCATTCTGTCGGGAGGATAAAAGCGAAACCGCCCTGTCCGCCGCCGCGCGCACCGCGGCGTTTTCATTGTAATAAGGCGACAACGCCTGCAACGCCATAGCGGTAACATCGTTATCTCCGTAGTTGCCCGTTACAGCCCAGCCGCCGTCGCTTTTTTGCAGTGAAAGCAGTGTGTTTATTGCCGACTGCGTATTTGTTATACCGCTTTTACAGCCGTTGTTTAAAAGGTGCAGACCGTAAATCCAGCTCATAACGCCCTGCCTGCCCATCGAATCGTCCGCGACCGAGGCTATATAACCGTCGGTACTGCCTACGGCGATAAGACACAAAGCATACTTCTGCCTTGTGGTTGCACTCGGCACCTTGTTTTCTGAAACATATTTTTTAAGCGCGGCTTCATAAGGCGTGAAATTATAGCTTCCGCTTTGTGACAGCGCAAGAATATACCATTCCGCACTTTTCCCCGCCCCCGATGAAAGCGAAGAATTTATCCATTCCTGCACATTATCAGCGCCGCTTCTTTGAAGATTAAAATCTATAATGCCGCTATGAGCGCTCTTTACTTTATCTGCGCTTTCCGCCGATACCGAAATCGCACCTAAACCTAACGCAACCGCAAAGAAAAGGCATGCCAGCCGTAATAAAAGCTTATTTCTCATAAAGCTTTATACAGCCGGCAGCAACACCGCTGATTGAGACCAGCATTAAAGCCGCAAGCATATACGCGTTATCCGCGGTTTTGGGCGAGGTTTTTACCTCCTCGTCGGCAGTTTGCTCAGTTACAACTTCGGGCTTTGCAGAAACCGAGGCCTTTAAGACGGGGGGAACCAGTATAACCGAATCCGAAACGGCGCTTATAACATATTCGCCCGCGTTTTCAAGCTTGAAGGTCACCTTGCCTTCAGCGTCGGTCGTGTATTCGGTCAAGGCTCCGTTCAGGGTTATTTTTGCCCCCTCAACAGGGAAGGTTATGGGATTATAGCTTGAATCATAACCGCATGCGGTAAGGGTAAGAGAAATTTCCCCGCCCTGCTCAAACGACACGCTGTGTTTATCAAAATAGCAGTAGGTGTCCGACCAAGCCGTAAGGTCGGTATAGATAAAGGCATTTACATAATCTCCCGGCTTTACCTCGTCGGCAAGACTGCTTGACGATACATTATTTACATAATAACCGTAACTGCCGCCGTTTGCTACTCCCCAAAGCTTATAAAGGGATAATCCGTATGAAGTTACCGATGAAGCGTAGCCTGCTTCGGCTCCGCCGTTAAATTTTGCCTCATGCGCGGCGTACAAGGCCTCGTCCACCGTAAATTTACCGTCGTTATCCCTGTCGGTAACCGTTATTTTTTCCTGTACAAGCACAAGCTTTCCGTTTTCGTCGGCAATCGTTACAAAAACATCAGCCGCAGCGGCGTCATCCGCAAAGGCGGTAAAGCACATACCGCACGCCGTTATCAATAAAGCTATAATAACCGATAGTATCTTTTTCATTTTAATATCTCCAATCATTTTAAATTGTTTCTTTTTTCTTTAAGTCCTGCTGCTTCCAGCGCCCTGGGCCATGGGCCTAAGAACGCCTTTATACGGGAACGGGTGACCTCGTCGAAATCCTCTTTTCTGGGGGTTCTGCCAAGCTCCCTGCTTTTTTGCCTTAAAAGCTCCTGCGCCATCAGCTTTTTTCGGTCGGTTGACAATGCCCATCCCTCCTTTAAAATAAAAACTCCTCCGACAAAAGGCGGAAGAGCACAACGGATTTATAAACGCAACAAAGGTATACACCGCTTAAAACGGCGGCGCTGCGATAAATCGGCTGCACCCTTCCCACCAAAGCGGTGTAAAACCTTAATTACAAAGACACGGCAGATATCCTGACTTATGATGCTGCGAAAAATTCGCGACTCGCTATGCGCCTTCTCGGAAAATCCAATGGCATATTGCACAGCGACTTGTCAAATACAGTAATGGCGGTTGTTCCGGATTCTGACCGGATTCCCTTTTAATCCGCTGTGCGTAAGCATAGCGAAACCGCGTCCTCTATTCAGTTTTTAATATTGTAACACCTTTTTATAAAATACTCAATAAAAATTTATCTACAAAATTGTAAACCTAATTTAATATTTTAGGTTGACAATTCGTTTTTTATGCGATATACTTTTGTCATTGATAAAAACGGAGGCATAAATTTATGTCTAAAACACGGGAAAACACAAAAAACTTAGTTCTTGCCGCGCTGTTTACGGCGGTAACGGCAATTCTTTCACAAACTGCAATACCGATTCCGGGCGGAGTACCGCTTACGCTTCAAACCTTTGCGGTAGCGCTGTGCGGATATGTGCTGGGCATTAAGTGGGGGCTTGCCTCAATAAGCGCCTATGTGCTTTTGGGTGCGGTCGGCGTTCCGGTGTTTTCGGGCTTTAAGGGCGGTATCGGCACGCTTTTCGGCACTACAGGCGGCTTTATTTTCGGGTTTATCATCTTTGCCCTGATTTGCGGGCTTTCCCACAGATTTAAAAACCGTATTCTTTCGGTGCTTATAGGTATTGGCGGTATGCTTGTATGCCATCTTTGCGGAGTTATACAGTTCAGCATTGTGTACGGCAGTAATTTTATTAACAGCTTTCTGCTTGTATCTCTGCCCTACCTTTTAAAGGACGCGCTTTCGGTAATCGCCGCGTATTTCCTTTCGGTGTACATACTTAAGCTAATTAAAAAGATATAAAATCCAAGGAATTGTCCATAACGGGCAATTCCTTTTTTATTTTACAAAAGCGTATGAGCATTGCGGTATTCTGTTGGGGAAGCGCCTGTATACTGCCTGAAAGACCTGCTGAAATGATAAACGCTTGCATAGCCGCACTTTTCCGCAATATCGTTTATTCGCATATTTGTTGTAAGGAACTGCTCGGCTTTTTTTATACGCATATCCAATATGTATTGCTTCGGTGAAACGCCGAACTGCTTTTGGAAAAGCCGGCGCAGGTATACCTCGCTTATACCGGCGATTTCGGCAAGTTCCGAATTGGAAAGCTCGCTTTGTGAAAAGTGATTTTCTATATAAGCGACGGCTCTGCTTAAATGCGGAGACATAGCACTGCTGTCGGCAGACAGCCGATACAGAATATCATAGAGCAGGGAAATACATTTAAGCTCCTTTCCGGCAATGCCGTAAAGCTCCATAATATGCTCAAAATCCTTTATAACAAGTTCGCGATTATAAAGCGGTAAAATTAAAAAGGTATCGGTTGAAAAACCTATACAGTCAAAATTAACAATAGGAAATATTCCGGTTTTATCACCCTTTAGGGAATACGATTTTCCCTTAGGCAGAATAATCGCGTTGTCTTTATCCGAAATATACTTTTTCCCGTTTTGGGTATAGGTGATTTGGCCGCCGCGGCAAAAGGAGAGCCCGAAGCTTTCGCGGTTGTGCATACAGAAGCGGCGCCCCTTTTCGGAATATATTTCCGACACCGATTTAATTTCGGTAATTCTTATATCCTTTAGAGTATTCACGGTATCACCCCGTACCATTATACCGAATTTGCAAAAAATATTCAATATAAAGAGTTTTTTATTATCAAAAATGTTAAAATGGTATCGTTTTTACTATTGCATTGTTCGGTAGATGATTTACAATATAAACATAAAGGCAACAGCAAAAATATTGCTTTAACGGCAGAACGGAGATTGCGTGAAAATCACGCTAAAAACTTAAAGGTGCGTGCTTCTCGCCGTTTTGACGGCAACCGAAGCATATGCCTTGAAAGGAAACGGTGATTACTATGGAATACAACGAATTTAAAGGCAAAACGGCAATATCAACAGGCGCGGCATCCGGTATGGGACTGCTGTTTGCGCAGGAATGGACAGCCTTAGGCGGTAATGTCGTAATGTGCGATGTCAACGAAAAAGCGCTTAACGAAAAAGTCGATGAAATCAACTCAAAAAACGGCGGAAAAGCAATAGGCGTAATATGCGATGTGCGCGACTATAACCAGGTATGCAATGCAAGGGATAAAGCTGTTGAAGCCTTCGGAAGCATTGATATAATGTGCAATTTTGCCGGCGGCACGGCTGTGCGTATGCTTAATGTGGACCCCTCGCTCGAATTTCCCGACATTCCGATTGAGGTTTACGATTGGGGGCTTGACGTTAATCTCAAAGGTCAGTTTTATTTCGACCACGCCGTTATGAAGCAGATGAGAGAGCAGAAAAGCGGCCTTATTGTAAATATCGGTTCTATTACCGGAATGGAGGGTGACGGCAGAGGAGTCGATTACCCCACCGCTAAAAGCGGAGCAATGTTCGGACTTACAAAATCGCTTGCGCAGTACGGCTCAAAATACGGCGTGCGCTGTGTTTGCGTATCCCCAGGACCCGTGCTTACAAGACCCGGTATGGCATTTATGAAAACCCTTTTAGGCAGAGCCGCCGAGCCGAAAGAAATCATAGATTTGGTTTTATTTCTTGCGTCTGACAAGGGTCAGTTTATCAACGGTGAAAA
Source organism: Clostridiaceae bacterium (assembly GCA_016303035.1). GTDB lineage: Bacteria > Bacillota > Clostridia > Oscillospirales > Acutalibacteraceae > UBA737. The sequence continues at coordinate 9,280 of JAEDML010000035.1, forward strand.
CATAATGATAGACGGCGGCCGCAACGCAATGGGAAGGTGGAACTGATATTGAAGAAGAGCTTTTTTAACCGTGAAAAACCGCTGCTTACCGTTATGGTTCAGGCGGATAACCCCGAAAGAATAAAGGAGCTTATGGATAAGTCCGCTCACGATGGGGCCGAGGCGTTCGGAATACAGCTTGAACAGCTTGAAAGCCGATACAAAAACAAAGAGCTTTATAAAGACCTTTTTTCTTACGGCGGGGAAAACCCCGTTTATGTAACCAACTACCGTTATGCGCAAAACGATGGAAAAAGCGATGAACTTTTAGCAGATGAACTGCTTGAAGTCGCCGACTGCGGCGCGGATTTATGCGATGTTATGGGGGATTTATTTGATATTCAGCCCGACCAGATAACCTATGACGCGGCTGCCGTAAAAAAACAAAAGGTGCTAATAAAAAAGCTGCACGAAAAGGGCGCTAAGGTGCTTATTTCCTCTCATGTTTTCAAATTTATATCTGCCCAAAAGGCACTTGAAATTGCCGAAGCTCAACAAAGCCGCGGTGCAGATATGTGTAAGATAGTCGTAGGCGCCGACAGTATGGAGCAGCAGCTTGAAAATTTAAAAATCATCAACATGCTCAAGGAAAAGTTGAAAATTCCTTTCCTTTTCCTTTCGGTTGGCGAATGTTCCGTTTTAAGAAGAATAAGCGGAGCAATAGGCTGCTGTATGTATCTTTGCGTTTACGAGCATGACAGGTTTTCTACCCCTGCGCAACCGCTTTTAAAGGATATTAAG
>JAEDML010000036.1 GCA_016303035.1 Clostridiaceae bacterium
CTTCAACCGGTTGTAAATTTTCCGACATGGTTTTAATAACCTCCTTTATTATACCCGCCGGCGTAGATGCACCGGCGACAACCCCAATGGATTCACAGCCCGCAAAAAACTCAGGATTGATTTCATCCGCGGTTTCAACGAGACAAGTTCTGTCGCAATTAAGTCTGCACACGTCAAAAAGCTTTGCCGTATTTGAGCTGTGCCGCCCGCCGATGACAACCATAGCATCGCTTACGGCGGAAAGCTCATACGCCTCTTTCTGACGCATTGAGGTAGCATTACATATTGTATCAAAAACTTCGGCATTTGTACATACTTTTTTTAATTTTTTTTGGCATTCGTCCCAAATTTTTTCGTTAAAAGTGGTTTGAGAAACAAAAATTACAGATTTTCCGACAAAATTTTCCTTTTCACGCAGTAAATTATCAAGCTCCTCGGTACCCGATACGACATAAGTCTCCCCTGCCGAGTGCCCTTTGATACCTATAACCTCCTGATGATTGCGGTCGCCTGCGATTATAACAACAGTGCCGTCACCGCTCTTATCCGCTACGGTTTTCTGAATTTTGGATACAAACGGACAGGTGGCGTCCACCGTTTCAATTCCCTTTTCTCTTATTAAATCGTAAACCGCCTTGCCTACCCCGTGGGAACGAATAACTAAAACCTCATCATCTCCTGCATCATAGGGACTGTCAACCGTTCTGACGCCGCGAGCTTCAAGCTCCCTGACTATCTGGGGATTGTGTATTATCGGTCCTAAGGTGCAAACCCTTTTACCCTCCTCAACAAGGCGGTAAACCGTTTGTACCGCGCGGTTTACGCCGAAACAAAATCCGGCGGTTTTTGCAAGTGTTATCTTCAATCTGCGGCGCCTGTCCTTTCGTTGATAATTTTCAATATTAGCTCAAGCGACTGTTCGTGGTCGCATTCCGTAGTATCGGCAAGGACTGCGTCCTCCGCTTTTTTTAACGGAGCGGCCGCACGGTGTGAATCGTCATAATCCCTTTGTACCATATCGTTGTAGACCGACTGATAATCGGTTTCAATGCCCTTTTCGCAAAGCTCCTTATATCTGCGCTCGGCGCGCGCTTCGGCAGAGGCGGTAAGGAAAATTTTAACGGTAGCGTCGGGTAATACCACGGTGCCGATATCGCGCCCATCCATAACTACATTGTTTTCCCGCGCGAGTCTTCTCTGCATATCAAGCAGAAAAGCCCTTACCTGCGGCTTTGCCGATACGGCAGACGCCATTTTAGAGGCTGACGGAGTGCGGATTTTATCCGACACATCGCTTCCGTCAAGAAACACGCGCTGTTCGCCGTTTATAAAGCGTATATCAACTGAAGTGCTTTTTAAAACTCCGTCTATATCGCAGTCAAGCGCGCCGTCATATCCCGATTCCGAAAATTTAAGCCCCACAGCGCGGTAAAGCGCGCCGGTATCAACATATATGAAACCGAGCCTTTCCGCCGCTTTTCTTGAAAGTGTACTTTTTCCTGCGCCGGCAGGACCGTCAATCGCTATTGAAATCATATAAATTCCCTTTCATATAAAAATTAAACGCTGCTTCCTGCAAGATGACCCGTGGAAAACGCAATTTGCAGATTAAAGCCGCCGGTATACGCGTCAACATCTATTATCTCGCCTGCGAAAAACAGACCCTTTACAAGCTTGGATTCCATTGTTGCAGGGTTGATTTCCTTAACCGAAATACCACCGCGCGTAATTATCGCTTCTTCAATGGGGCGAAATCCCGTTATATGAAGCGTAAGATTTTTTATTACCTCACAAAGCGAACGCCGCTGTTCGCGGCTGACATTGTTAACCTTTGTACCTCCGTCAATTCCCGAAAGCGAGACTATTACGGGTATAAGACTTTTAGGCAGAAGCTTATTAAGCGAATTTGAAAAATCACGGTTCTGTTCCTCCGAAAAGTCCCTTAGTATTCGCTTATCAAGCTGTTCAGCACTAAGCGCCGGCTTTAAATCTATTACTGCCGTATACTGCTTTTTTTCGATATGCCGAATGTGAGCCGAGGCGCTTAAAACAAGCGGTCCCGATATTCCGAAATGGGTAAATAGCATTTCGCCCATTTCCGAAAATACCGGTTTTTTTCTGCCCGACTCAAAAACAGAGAGCGTTACATTTTTAAGCGACAGCCCCGAAAGTCTTGTACAAAATCCCTCATGAACCGTCAAAGGTACAAGAGAAGGCTTTATATCGGTAACGGTATGTCCGAGCTTTGCCGCCATTTTATACCCATCGCCCGCAGAGCCCGTAAGCGGATACGATTTGCCGCCCGTGCAGAGAATTACCCTGTCCGCCCTTAAAGCATCGCCGTTTTCAAGCACCACTCCGGTTACGGTGCCGCCGTCGGTCAAAATATCACACGCCGAGGCGTGAAGAAATTTGACTCCGCGTTTCTTTGCCGCCGACACGAGCGCGTCAACAATATCAACCGCCTTATCCGACACGGGAAAAACACGGTTTCCGCGCTCTGTTTTCAGCGGAACGCCGTTATTTTCAAAAAAACGCATAACTTCCTGCGCGTTGAACTGTGAAAAAGCGGAATAAAGGAATTTAGGATTTTTCGGGATATTTGAAATTAGCGTATCAACATCACAGTTATTGGTAACATTACAGCGGCCCTTGCCGGTAATCATCAGCTTTCGCGCAGGGCGCTCGTTTTTTTCCGCAACGGTAACGCGGCTGCCCTTATCTGCCGCGGTGCAGGCCGCCATAAGTCCTGCCGCACCGCCGCCTATTACAACGGTTTCGCTCAAAATATCCCCTCCCTTTAAAGTATTTTAATACTGAATTATTTTACACCAAACTAAGTAAAAAGTAAATTAAAATAAAAAAATTTCCGGATTTTAGAGACTCTGGTTATAAAATCCGGAAATTTTTAAATTCTGAAAATTTTTTTAACCTTATCGTGCAGACGCGCCATATAAAGCATTGACATACGCGAAATTGCAATGTCGTAAAAAACAAAGGCGACATTCCCGACAGCAAGAAAAATGTATGCTCCGTATTTTCCGAGCGCCGAAAAATCATCAACCGAAATATCGAAAAGAAATGAAAAGACACCGTAAATAAGCAATACCGCGGCATTAAAAACCGCAAGCTTTAATATCCATTCGACACTCACGCGGTTTATGCGCTCGATAAGCGCCTTTAAAATCGGATAATAACCGAAAAGGCAGATATACATTAGCCTTGCTTCGGGTTCGGCAAAAAGAAATACCAAAACCGAAGAAACCGCATATGCCGCAAACGCCCATTTGACATTTACCTCGATAACAATCATTATCATCAGCAGTCCCGCAACGGCAGGGGCGGCGTAGGTAAAATAAGGGAAATATGAAAGCAGCATAAACACGGCGGCAAGTGCCGAGGTGACGGCGCAAAAGGTAATTTTTGCATTTTGTTTCAACTGTATCACCTTAGTATTAACAGCAGGGAATTAAATCTCCGCCCATACATTCACAGCAGGAATCCGCACACCAGAGATTAAGGCAAAGGTCGCAACCGTCACATCCGCCGCCCGTGCTTCCGTAGGAGCGGTAGGGGTTATTCTGGCGGCGCGTCTGATTCTGCGCATGGTTTAAGGCATTGCGGTATTCCATATTATTCGGATTCATTCTGCAAGCCGTGGCAAAGCTTGTATACGCCTGGTCAAACCAGCCGCGGCGGTAAAGCACGGTACCGTTAAGGAAATACCATTCGGCGTCGCGCGACTGCGGCGGAACACCGTCCAGCACCTCCTGAGCCTGTTCAAGCCTGCCCTGATTTATAAGACTTCGAACCTCGGGAAATGACGACGCGGAATTTGCGTTATATCCGCCGTTATACGAGCCGCCTTTGTTTTTTCCTGATTTGCGCTCGTTCATAATGGCGTCATACGCTTCGTTGATTTCCTTCATCTTTTCTCCGGCAAGGTCCGAAAGAGGATTATCGGTATAATTGTCGGGGTGGTATTTTCTTGCAAGCTCACGGTAGGCGTTTTTTATTTCATCCTCCGTCGCGTTTTTGGAAACACCGAGAACTGCATACGGGTCGTTCATGCGTTTAACTCCTTCTTAAAAGTATCCTCAAGACCTAAATAAATAATATTCCCGAGAATTGATTTGTATTTTTTTATATTCAGCAGCTCGAAAGCCTTTGCCGCTTCATTGGACGAAAAGTACAGCTGAGGCACGGCGCGTTTTTTGGCATAATCGGCAATGTCGCCCTCCGCTTCGTATTTAAGCACATTATAACTGCCCGATTTTATATCGGACGGTAAATCGCAGGCCGCGTCCAAAATATAAATATATCTTCCGAGGCAATATCCCAGCCGTTCAAGCACGCGCTTTTGTACATAATCCTCACTGCAAAGCATTAACAGCTCTGACAGAGCCTTAGCCGTAGGGTCCGCCGCCCTGTCAAGCTCACGGCAATTATCCGCTTCAAGCGAGTTTTGAGCGGATATATAGCGCGATACAATATCCTCAATTTCGGGATACTGTGCGGCCGCCTTTTTATGGGCGCGTGAAAACACCGGACTTAACAGCATAAAGCCGAGTTTTTTTAAGCCCTTTTCATCTGCTATGTTATCCTTAATTTTATAATAAAGCATAACCATTGCCGCGGCTGAGGGCATTTTAAGCCCGTAGTCGCTTTTGCAGTAATTGCATTTTTTAAGGGGATTAAATGCACAGCGTTTTCGCTCGACAGCGTCGCAGGAATCGCTCAAAGCCATATTAAGGAGTGCAAGAAAGGTAAAATCATAGCTTAAAGTAAATCTTGAAAGAATACCGTAGCTCTTTCCGAGGGAACGGCAAAGCGAACAGTAAACCGCCTTGTACATTTCGTATTCCTTAACCTTAAGCTCGGGCTTTGCAATCCTTATATAACCGAACAATCGCCGTCCCTCCCCTTTTTCTACATTTTAAACGCTGTTATTGCTTTTTTGATGAATAATGTGTTAATTTACAAAAGTTTTTTCAAAAAACGACCTGTGTAGGACTCTTCGCATTTGCAGATTTTCTCGGGAGTTCCGGCGCAAACTATTCTTCCGCCGCGGTCGCCGCCCTCGGGACCTAAATCTATAATATAATCGGCGGTTTTTATAACATCAAGATTGTGTTCGATTACAAGCACGGTATTCCCCGCGTCGACAAGCCGCATAAGCACTTCAATAAGCTTATGAACATCCGCAGTGTGAAGTCCCGTTGTAGGCTCGTCAAGTATATATATCGTTTTTCCGGTACTGCGTTTTGAAAGCTCGGTAGCAAGCTTTACGCGCTGTGCTTCGCCGCCTGAAAGCGTTGTCGCAGGCTGACCGATTTTTATATATCCTAGCCCTACATCAAACAGCGTTTTCAGCTTGCGATGAATTTTAGGCAGGCTTTCAAAGAAATGCATACCCTCTTCAACGGTCATTTCAAGCACATCGTAAATATTTTTGCCCTTATACTTTATAGCAAGCGTTTCGCGGTTATATCTACTGCCTGAGCAGACCTCGCACGGAACATATATATCGGGCAAAAAATGCATTTCAATCTTTAAAATTCCGTCGCCCTGGCAGGCTTCGCATCTGCCGCCCTTTACATTAAAGGAAAACCTTCCTGCATTATAGCCCCGTGCCTTAGCGTCCTTTGTAGAGGCGAAAAGCTCGCGTATATCGTTAAACACACCCGTATAGGTTGCAGGGTTGGAGCGCGGCGTTCTTCCTATCGGCGACTGGTCGATATCAATAACCTTGTCAAGCTGCTCTATACCTTCTAAGGATTTGTATTTACCGGGTATGGTTTTGGCGCGGTTCAGCTTGTTTGCAAGCGCCTTGTAAAGTATATCGTTTACAAGTGAGGATTTACCGCTGCCCGAAACACCGGTAACGCAGACAAATTCGCCTAAAGGAATTTTTACATTTATATTTTTAAGGTTATTCGCCGCGGCGCCGCTAAGGGTTAAAAAGCCGCCGTTTCCCTTTCGGCGATTTGCAGGGACAGGTATCTTTTTCCTGCCCGTAAGATAGTCGGAGGTTATCGATGAATTGCATTTTTCAAGCTCCGGCACCGTTCCCGAAAAGACTATTTCACCGCCGTGAATACCCGCTCCAGGTCCTACGTCCACGACATAGTCCGCCGCGCGTATGGTATCCTCGTCATGCTCTACCACAATAAGCGTATTTCCAAGGTCGCGCAGGCGTTTCATTGTATTAAGCAGACGCTCGTTATCGCGCTGATGAAGTCCTATACTCGGCTCGTCAAGTATATAAAGAACTCCGACAAGCGAAGAGCCGATTTGGGTTGCAAGGCGTATACGCTGGCTTTCTCCGCCCGAAAGTGTGCCCGATGAGCGCGAAAGGGTAAGATAGTCAAGCCCCACGCTCTGTAAAAACAGCAATCTTTCGCGTATCTCCTTTAAAATAGGTTTTGCAATCATCGTGTTACGCTCGCCGAATTTAAGCGAATTTACAAAATCAACAGCATCGCTTACCGACATATCGCAAAATTCCTTGATATTTTTACCTCCCACGGTAACCGCAAGATATTCGGGCTTCAGCCGCGCTCCGTGGCAGTCGGGACACTCGCTTTCGGTCATATACGATTCGATTTCGGCACGCGAATGTTCGCTTGTGGTTTCCTTATAACGTCGTTCAAGGTTGTTTACTATACCCTCAAACGGAGCTTCATATATACCGCCGCCCCAATCATGACTGCGTTTAAGTTTGAGCTTAACATCCCCCGTACCGTAAAGCAGAGCCTTTTTAGCGTCGTCGGGAATATCCTTCCAGGGTGTGTTTATATCAAAACCGAAATGCTCTGCTATACCCCTGTAATACATCTCGGCAATGGCTCCGGCATCAGGTCTGAACCACGAATTTACTCCCCAACCGGAAGCCTTAACGGCACCCTCTAACAGCGATTTGTTTTCATCATTGATTATAAGCCGCGGATCCACCTTCATAAACACGCCGATTCCCGTACATGTGGGACACGCCCCGAACGGGCTGTTAAACGAAAACATAGTGGGCGTAAGCTCCGGAATGCTTATGCCGTGTTCGTCGCAGGCGTAGCTTTGAGAAAACTGCATTTCCTCGCCGCCGATTACATCTACCGCAACAAGTCCGCCCGAAAGCTTTGTTGCAGTCTCTATGCTTTCGGCAAGGCGCGAGCGTATATCCTCCTTGATAACAAGGCGGTCAACTATGATTTCTATAAGATGCTTTTTGTTCTTTTCAAGCTTTATTTCTTCGGAAAGGTCGTAGATATTTCCGTCAATCCTTGCGCGGACATAGCCTGATTTTCTGGCATTTTCAAGCTCCTTTGCGTGTTCGCCCTTTCTTCCCTTTACTATCGGGGAAAGAATCTGTATCTTAGTACCGTCCCGAAGCTTCATAACGGTATCTACGATTTGGTCGGTCGTCTGCTGGCTTATTTCCTTGCCGCACACAGGGCAATGCGGAGTTCCCACCCGTGCATAAAGCAGACGAAGATAATCGTAAATCTCGGTAACCGTTCCCACGGTTGAGCGCGGATTCTTGGAGGTAGTTTTCTGGTCTATTGAAATAGCGGGTGAAAGACCGTCAATACTGTCAACATTCGGCTTTTCCATCTGTCCCAAAAACTGACGCGCATATGACGACAGCGACTCAACATAACGCCGCTGTCCCTCGGCGTATACGGTATCGAAAGCAAGCGAGGACTTTCCGCTTCCCGAAAGCCCCGTAAAAACTACCAGCTTATCTCTCGGTATTTCAACATCTACATTTTTAAGGTTGTGCTCTCTGGCACCCCTTATTACAATTTTATCACTCGGCAATCTTATTTTCCCTCTCTGAGTTTATTTATCTTATCTCTTAGGAACGCCGCCTGTTCAAATTCAAGAATCTTGGCGGCCTGCTTCATTTCAAGCGTGAGTCGCTTGATTTCAGCCTCCCTCTCCGCCCTTGACATACGGCGTATAGGTTTATCCTCCCTGACCTTCTGACCTATTTCTATTATTTCACGAACATCCTTGACAATCGTTTTCGGAACTATTCCGTGCTCCTCGTTATATTTTTGCTGAATACCGCGCCGCCGCTCGGTTTCGGTTATGGCGCGTTCCATTGAGGGTGTCACGCTGTCGGCGTACATTATTACTTCGCCCTTGGCATTTCGCGCCGCTCTGCCTATCGTCTGAATAAGGGAGGTTTCACTGCGCAAAAAGCCCTCCTTGTCGGCGTCAAGTATCGCTACGAGCGATACCTCGGGTATATCAAGTCCCTCGCGCAGCAGATTTATCCCCACAAGGACATCAAATTCACCGAGTCTTAAACTTCGTATGATTTCCATACGCTCGATAGTATCAATATCGTAATGCATATACCGAACCTTGATTTCAAGGTTTTCAAGGTATTCGGTAAGATCCTCCGCCATTTTCTTGGTAAGCGTGGTAACAAGCACGCGCTCGCCTACTTCCGAGCGTTTATTGATTTCGGATACAAGGTCGTCAATCTGTCCCTCGCTCGGTCTTACCGAAACGCTCGGGTCAAGCAGTCCCGTCGGTCTTATTACCTGCTCGGCTATTTGGCTTGAATGCTGTCTTTCAAATTCGCCCGGAGTAGCCGAAACGAATATAGCCTGATTTATGCGATCGTAAAATTCCTCAAAATTAAGCGGACGGTTATCAAACGCCGAGGGCAGACGAAAGCCGTATTCAACAAGATTTTCTTTCCTTGCGCGGTCTCCGCCGTACATTCCGCGTACCTGTGGCAATGTAACATGAGATTCGTCGACAAACAGTAAATAATCGTCCGGGAAATAGTCAAGCAGCGTAGACGGGGTGCTTCCCGCCGGTCTTCTTGAAAGCACGCGCGAATAATTCTCTATCCCCTTACACACACCGATTTCACGCAGCATTTCTATATCGTATTCGGTGCGCTGGCGTATGCGCTGGGCTTCGATAAGCTTGCCTGCGTCAATAAAGGTTTTTACGCGCTCCTCCATCTCGTTTTTTATATCATTAAGCGCGTCTTCAAGCTTGTCCTGCGGTACAATGTAATGGGATGCGGGATATATCGCCGCGTGCGATAAAATCGCCTTAATTTCGCCTGTAAGGGTATTTATTTCGCATATACGCTCAATTTCATCTCCGAAAAACTCCACGCGTATTGCGTTTTCGTAGGCGTTTGCAGGGTAAATTTCCACCGTGTCGCCCCTTACGCGGAACTTGTTTCGTACAAAGTTAATGTCGTTGCGTTCATACTGTAAATCGACAAGCTTTCTTATAAGCTCGTCGCGGTCCTTCTGCATTCCGGTACGCAGTGAAATTACCATATTACGGTAGTCGATAGGATTACCGAGCGAATATATGCAGGAAACGCTGGCGACGATTATAACATCGCGCCGTTCCGAAAGGGCGCAGGTCGCAGAATGACGCAATTTATCAATTTCGTCGTTTATTGCAGAATCCTTTTCAATATAGGTATCGGTACCAGGTATATACGCTTCGGGCTGATAGTAATCGTAATATGACACAAAATACTCCACCGCATTCTCAGGAAAGAATTCCCTGAACTCACTGCAAAGCTGTGCGGCGAGAGTTTTATTGTGGGCGAGAACAAGTGTAGGACGGTTTACATTCGCGATAATATTCGCCATTGTAAAGGTCTTGCCTGAGCCCGTAACGCCCAAAAGAGTCTGCTCGCGGAATCCCTTGTTTACGCCGTCGGTCAGCCGTTCAACAGCCTCAGGCTGGTCGCCCGTCGGCTTATATTTTGAATGTAAAATAAACTTGTCCGACATATTCCCGCCCCTTTCGATATGATTATTATAGGTCATTTCATTCGTGTAATTCATAAACGCTTTTGGCTGTTTTTTTAATAAACTACTTGAAAATATAAGATTAAAAGTTTAATGTATCAACCTTGTCCAGTAACCGGGTAAGTTGCTTTTTATAATACTCAATATTGGTTGCGGTATCGTTTATGCGAATTGAACGACGCAAAATTCGGGTATATCCGATAATCTTTGCCTTTTCTTCTACGCTGTTTATTACCGATTCGT
>JAEDML010000173.1 GCA_016303035.1 Clostridiaceae bacterium
ATGATTAAAGAAAATTTACATAACAGAATTCTTGTTAAAGAATATTCGGATATTAAAGATTTGCAAAAATCACATCGTATAATCTATACCGTGAAGGCCTTACCTGACACTACCCGTATTTTGACAAGCCGAATCGAAAGGGACGGAAGAATCGAGTTGTATTTTTACGACTGTGATATTGATTTTTCGTACGGACATCGGCTTGTAAAATATCTGTACGAAAACGGTGTCTCCCCGTCCTGCTGCGGAGATATACTTTCAAATTTCAGCATACCGTATAAAAAATATACATATAAAAAAATTCCAAAATAAATATATTTTTATTATAAACTGTTTTGCAAAGAATGTCAAAATAAAAATGGCGTTATCAATCATTTTCATGATTGGTAACGCCATTCATTTATTTCCGTCAGCGCTGAACGCGGCCGCTTGAATCTCCGCCTGCAAGATTTTTGACCTCGCTTACGCTCATCATATTGTAATCGCCCTCAACCGAGTGCTTAAGACAGCTTGCCGCAACCGCAAATTCTATTGTTTCCTGTGAAGAATAGCCGTTCAGCATCGCATATATAAGTCCGCCGCCGAAGCTGTCACCGCCGCCGACACGGTCAACAATATGCATCCTGTACTGCTTGCTGAAGCAATAGTTTTCACCGTCATAAAGCATTGCCGCCCAGTCGTTATCGTTAGCGGAAATCGAGCCGCGAAGCGTAATTGCTACATACTCAAAGCCGAAACGCTCCTTTAACTGCTTTGCAACATCCTTATAGCCCTCGTGATTTACTTCGCCCTTTGTAACATCGGTATTTGCCGCCTTGATACCGAAAACATCGGCGGCGTCCTCCTCGTTTGCAATGCAGACATCAACATAAGGCATAAGCTCTGCCATCACCTTGCCTGCCTTTTCCCTTGTCCAGAGCTTTTTGCGGTAATTAAGGTCACAGCTTACTTTCAGTCCGTGCTTCTTTGCCGATTTCACGGCTTCCAAACAAATTTCGGCAACATTGTCGCCGAGAGCCGGAGTAATTCCCGTGAAATGGAACCAATCGGCTCCCTCAAAAATTTCATCCCAGTTAAAATCTGCCGCCGTGGCTTCTGATACAGCGGAATGTGCGCGGTCATAAATAACCTTTGAGGGACGCTGTGAAGCGCCTTTTTCAAGATAATAAATACCTACGCGGTCTCCCCCGCGTACAATTCTGCTTGTATCAACCCCGTATTTACGGAGCGAATTTACCGCCATCTGTCCGATTTCATGAGACGGAAGCTTGGTAACAAAGGCGGCGTCAATCCCGTAATTTGCGAGCGATACCGCTACATTTGCTTCGCCGCCGCCGAAGGTTGCACCGAAGCTGTCGGCCTGCAGGAAACGGTAATATCCTTCAGGCGCAAGTCTTAACATAACTTCACCGAATGTAACTACTCTTTTCATTATTTTCTTATCTCCTTTAAAAGCTTTACTGCGTCGGCGGTCAATTTTTCAATCTCATCAAATTTGCCGTCGGCAATTTTATCGGACGGTACCATCCAGCTTCCGCCGCAGGCGAAAACCGCTTTGCAGTTAAGATAATCCGCAAGATTTGAGGTGTTTATTCCGCCTGTGGGCATAAAGCGGATATTTGTATAGGGAGCCGCCATTGCCTTTATCATCTTAACTCCTCCGGCGGCCTCAGCCGGGAAAAATTTAAGATATGTAAGTCCCAAGGACATTGCCTGTTCAACCTCGCTCGGGGTGCAGACACCAGGTATTACCGGATATCCCTTCTCAATACAATGCTTTACTACAATAGGATTAAGACCGGGACTTACGATAAATTTTGCGCCCGCGGCGATAGCGTCATCCGCCTGCTTAACCGTAAGTACGGTTCCTGCGGCAATAAGCATATCGGGATATTTTTCGGATATAAGACGGATAGATTCCTTGGCAGCGCCGGTACGGAAGGTAATCTCAGCGCAGTTGATTCCGCCGTTCCGCAGAGCCGCGGCAAGCTTTACGGCGTCTTTAGCGTCATCAATTTTGACAACCGGAACTATTCCGGCAGACTTTATCTGTTCAATAAGCTCTTGCATAACACAGTCTCCTTTTT
>JAEDML010000174.1 GCA_016303035.1 Clostridiaceae bacterium
CTTTCCGCCAGAGCCTATTATCTAATTTTTGACGGCGAGCCTTTAAGCGGCATCAAGGAATTTTTCGGCTTCGGAAGCTCCTCGGGCTTTGCGGGTCTTGCGATTTACGGCGGCGTTATCGGCGCATTTTCAGCCGGCGCTTTAATGTGCAAAATAAGAAAGGTCAAAATTCTTGATATGTTTGATATTGCCGCTGTCGGCTTCCTTTTGGGACAGGGTATCGGCAGATGGGGCAATTTTGTAAATCAAGAGGCGTACGGCGGCTTTACGGGAAGTACCTTTTGGGGTATGCAGAGCGAAAAAACCGTGCGCGAAATGGGCGCCGAGGGTCTTGTGCACCCCTGCTTTTTATACGAATCAATCTGGTGCATAGCAGGCTTTTTCCTGCTTAATTATTTGAGTAAAAAACGCCGCTTCAGCGGCGAGACCTCGCTTATGTACTGCGCGTGGTACGGCTTCGGCAGAACCTTTATAGAGCTGCTTCGTACCGACAGCCTTATGATAGGCAGAATTAAGGTTTCCTGCCTTTTATCGGCGCTTATATGCCTTGCGGGCGTTGCGGCGATAATCGTAATAAGAAATCGTCTCGCACAAAACGGCACACAGGAAAATTACACTCCGATTTTTGACGGAGAGGAAGAAACAGAGATAAAAACCGAAACTGAGGAGGATGAAAATGTACAGGATAATTGACGGAAAGGCGATTTCCGCCTCGGTTAAACAGCGGGTTAAAAACGGCGTAGAGGAGCTTTCAAAAAAAGGAATTACAACCTCGCTTGCGGTTATAATCGTGGGGGACGACCCTGCGTCAAAGGTATATGTTGCAAACAAGAAAAAGGCTTGTGAGGCGCTCGGTATAATTTCGGAGGAGTACGCTCTGCCGGCCTCAACAACGCAAGAGGAGCTTTTAAGCCTTATAGACACCCTTAACGGCAGAAAGGATATAAACGGTATTCTCTGCCAGCTTCCCCTGCCCTCGGGCCTTGACGAAAATGCAGTCATAAACGCCATTCTTCCCGAAAAGGATGTCGACGCGTTTCATCCGCAGAATGTCGGAAAAATAATGATAGGCGACTATGATTTTGTGCCCTGCACGCCGGCAGGAATAATGGAAATGCTAAGCTACGAGGGTATTGACCCCGAAGGAAAGCGCTGTGTGGTTATCGGTCGGTCGAATATTGTCGGAAAGCCGATGAGTATGCTGCTGTTACATAAAAACGGAACCGTTACCGTCTGCCATTCAAGGACAAAAAACCTTGCCGAAATATGCCGCAGTGCGGATATTCTGGTGGCGGCGGTCGGCAGGGCGTGCTTTGTAACCGCCGATATGGTAAAGGACGGCGCGGTGGTTATTGATGTAGGTATGAACCGCGTAGACGGAAAGCTTTGCGGCGATGTGGATTTTGACTCGGTAAAGGAAAAGGCGTCCTATATAACGCCGGTACCCGGCGGCGTGGGTCCGATGACCATTGCAATGCTTATGCAAAACACGCTTACCGCCGCAAAAAAGCAGAATAATCTGCTGTAAATTTTATTGTTCGGGTGATTATTTTGAAAAAAGCCATAGTTTTGCTTATAGCCCTGCTTATTTTTTCTTTTCCCCTGTCCGCGGCGGCGGAAAGCGGGGTTGAAATAGATGTCGGCAAGGAGTTTTTCACCGCCGAAACCGAGGACGGCAAGGCGAAAATTGCCGAAATTACCGATATGAGCGTAGAAGAGCTTGACAGCTTTTGCGATTCGGGCGGCATAATTTTTCTTGCCGTAAATAAGGATAACAGCAAACAGATAAGAATAAGCTGTCTTAAAAACAAGTTTTCCGAAGCCGCCGAAAATATATCGCTTTTAAGCGACGAGGAAATAGAGCGGCTTGTTCCCGATATTACGGACGTTTCATCCGACGAATGTGAAATTGTCGATAAGAACGGACAGAAGTTTATACGCTGTGTCTCCTCGCTTTCGGACAGCGGCGGCAGCTTTTTCCTAACCCAATATATTACGGTTGCAAACGGAAAGAACTATATCTTAAGCTTTTATACCCCTTCGGAGGACAG
>JAEDML010000037.1 GCA_016303035.1 Clostridiaceae bacterium
ATATAGCTTATTGCAAGATCAAGCTTTGTGCGCTTTCCTATCTGCACATACTCCATTCTAAGCCGCTCGTCGCGTATTCTGCGGCGTATCATAGCGGTGTTGAAGATAAGCGTTTCTACAAAGCCGTCACGCGCGCCGCGAAGCGACTTGTCCTTTGTAGGCTCATCGATACTTCTTGTAGGATAGGTTCTCGTATCTATTATAAGCGCGCCGTGAACGCCGTCAAGCAGAAACACGGCAGGGCCCGATAATACCGCCGTTTTTGCGGTCTCGACATCGTATGCCGCGTCTACCTCGACATACGGCATTTTATCTTTAAGAAACCTCGCCATATCGGTTATGCCGTTTAAATTTTCCGGCGTCTGCTTGAACCAGAATTCAAGCATTTTTTCAAATACCTCGTCCTTGATAAATCCGTCCACAAAATAAAGCGCCGCCTGACGTTCGGCTACTATCAAATCGCGTTTTATAATGTCAAAATTGCGGTCGGGACAAAGTCCGCTGTCCATAGCGGCAGTGAATTCCGAATATTCTTTGGTCAAAAAAACCGCCCCCTTTTGATGTATTGTACCCAAAGAAGAGACGGTTTATAAATTTTATATGTAATTTTTAAGTTCGTAAAGCGTATTTATTTCAAAAGCGGAAGGATATTTTGCCGCCTTACCTTGAGGATTGTACCAGCAGGTATCAATACCCGAATTTATGCCGCCTAAAATATCCGAGCTTTGACTGTCCCCGACAATCAGTATTTTTCGGCGATTCTTTTCGGGAATATGCTCGATTACAAAATCAAAATACTCCTTCTCGGGCTTTTGGTGACCGGCCTGCTCCGAAACGAAAACGCCGTCAAATAAAGGTTCTAAGCCTGATTCCTTTATACGCCTGTACTGAGTTGCCGCAAGGCCGTTGGTGGTTGCGTAAACGCGCAGTCCCGCGCTTCTCAGATAACGGAGTATTTCCTTAGCGCCTTTAACCGTTTGATGCTGTAAAGAAAGATTATATCCGTATTCCTTTGTGATTTTTGCAGGATTGCCTTCCTTTCCCAAACACTCAAGCAGGGTTTTAAAACGGCTTTCAAAAATTGCGCTTTTAGGTATCTCTCCGTTTTCAAAACGCTCCCAGTAGCTTTTGTTTATTTTAGAATAAAGCTTTACGGTGTCATCATCATACGGAAGTCCGTTTTCTTTAAGCACCTGTGCTACGGCGCAGGCCTCGCCTGCCGAAAAATCCAGCAGAGTATTGTCAAGGTCGAAAAAAACGCAGGTATATTTCATAGGGTATCGGCTAATTCCTTTAAATAATTTTTAAGCTGCTCGGCGGTTTCGGGGTGCTTTAACCCTACCTCGATATTTGCCTTTAAAATGCCGAACTTGTTTCCCATATCGTACCGCGTTCCGCTGAAATCAACGCCTATCATACCCTTTTTTACCGCAAGCTCGCGCATAGCGTCGGTAAGCTGCAACTCGCCGCCCGCGCCTAACGGCGTATGTTCAAGAATACCGAAAATTTCACTGTCAAGCACGCATCTGCCTAAGATAGCGTAATTTGAAAGCTTTTTTTCTATGCTCGGCTTTTCTATCATATCGCTTACGGCGTAGGTTTTGCTGTCAAGCGTCTTTACCGAAAGAGAGCTGTATTTTACGATAAGCTCGTCGGGTACTTCCTTTATTCCCACAACGCTTTTGCCGTATTTTTCATAAGCCTCGCAAAGCTCTCCGACCGCCGGCTTTTCACCGATTATAACATCGTCGCCGTAAAGTACGGCGAAGGGGGAATCACCCACAAAGTCCTTGGCTTTAAGCACCGCGTCACCGAGGCCCTTTGTCTCCTTTTGACGTACATAGTATACATTTGCAAGGTTGGCGACATCGTTTAATATCTTAAGCGTTTTTTCGTCGCCGCGCCTTTCTAACATTGCTTCAAGCTCCAAAGAGTGGTCGAAATGATCCTCTATAACACCCTTTCCGCGGTTGGTAATAACGAGAATATCGGTTATGCCTGCCGCCGCGGCTTCCTCTACTATGTACTGAATTGCAGGCTTGTCGACTATCGGAAGCATTTCTTTCGGGAGTGCCTTTGAAGCCGGCAGTACCCTTGTTCCGAGGCCCGCCGCAGGTATTACAGCCTTTGTTATTTTCATTATTTTCTCTCCTTAAATTTTTAAAGTTTTATGGAAGATACGCCGAGAATTATAAAGCCCGAAACCGATTGTACCAACATAAACGCCGCGATTCCGAGTACCGCCATTCCGCCGGAGGTGCCGCCCACAGCAGTGAGACCTAAGCGGTAATACCTCGGGTCGGAATTATATTCACGGTATCCCTTGATTTTTTTCACGGCATGTTTTTTGTAAAGGTAAAAGCCGAACAGTCCCGTTACTATGCAGGAAGCAAAATTAACGATTTTTTCAATATCAACGGTAAGCCTTTCTGCTGCCTCGGCTTTGCTTTCGCTGTTTTCCGAAATATACGGAGAATTTTTAATTTCAAACGCACCGAAAAAGCTGTTAAGCCTATCGGCGGCGGTACTGTGGGTAAATACGGTAAGCGATATGCTTAAAGCCGCGCCGACAGCAAGAAGTATCAGCGCCGCCCTATACATTTTGCGGTAGAAAAACCAAAGGGCAGAGCCCATAGGTCCGAAAAAGAAGCCGAGCACCGCCGCGGGCCAGCACCAGGAGGTTTTGGTGCCCGTAAGCTCCATTTTGGCGAACTTAGGTAAAATTTTGTTTGCCTTGTTTCCTATAAAAAGCGCCATCTCATCTGTCGGAATACCGCCGATACTTTCTGTCTGCGGTTCCTCTGCGGATTCGAAGCCTTGATATTGACTGTTATAACCGTTATTCACAAAAGGCGAGCCTTGGTGTGAAAAATTCGGGTTTTCGCCGTTTGGGGTGTTATAAAAATTTTCGTTATGCGTAAAATTCGGGTTGTTTTTAAATCCGTAATCGGTTTTATCAGCGCGGCTTTCCTGCTCCGAAACGGATTTTGCACCGCAGTTTTTGCAGTAGACATATTCCTTTTCGTTTTCGGTTCCGCACTCGCTGCAAATCCATTTATCCAAAAAGAATCAATCCTTTCAAAGCTAAATCAGCGCCGCGATTATACCGGGCAGATACTCCATAACCATAATGCCGAGCATCATGGCGACAAGATTTACGCCGCCCTTTTTGCGAAAATCGAAGTCTATATCGTCGCTTTCGGCCTTTATCTGCTTTATCGACGCTACGGTATAGCATTTATAATTGTAATCGGCAAACATTGCGGTAAACAGCCTGATTAAAAAGCCGCATAAAATACCTATGCCCGCAAAGACCATAACCGCCGTGCCGATTTTAGGCAGCAGCTCGTTCATACCTTGCAGTATTTCGGGATAGCTTGTGAATCCGTTTGAGTACATAATGCGGCTGAGCGGCGTAAGCAGCAGTGTGGCGGCAACCGTAAGCACCCCTACGATTATGCCGCGCTTATACATTTTTCTCGATAAAAGCCACGCGCAGGGAAAGAAAAAAGCAAGCCAGTTCCAGGAAATTTTGTTTTTGCGGTTAAGTACCGCAAATTTTCTTACATACCTCGGCGTATTGGAAACGACAAAGCGTTTGGCTTCGTCGGCCGTAACGCCGTCGCCTATATCAAGATCCGCCGGTACTCCGCCGAGAAAGTCGAAGTCGGCAAAAGGAGAGCCCGCGTGTGAAAGATTCGGTGCGCCGCACTTTGGGCAGGCACCCAGCTCCGACGCGTATTTTTCGCCGCACATTTTGCACACCGCAAGTGGCGGAGTGTGCGTATCGTCAAATTTGCGCTCGCGTTCCGACGCGGCGCTTTCTTCCTTTAATTTTTCCTGCCTTTGCAGGTCGTACTGCTGAGGGGTGCCGTGAAGCTGTTCAAGTCCGCAGTGACCTATAGAATTATAGCAGTCCCTGTGATGGGGCGCGCCGCATTCGGGGCAGTAAACGACATCGTCATCGTCAAACAGATACGCATGACACACAGGGCAGGTCTGCCCTTCAAGCTTAAGACTCATATGAACGCTCCTCTGTGTTCCTTGATTTTTGAGAACACCTTTTCAAAATATTCTTTCCCGTAATTATGAAAATCACCGTTTTTTATCATAGCGCGAAGCTCCTCCGCCGTTACCCACTTCGCTTCGGCCACCTCGCTCTTTTGAAGGGTAAGGCGATGAACCGGTATGTCGGAAATTATCATCCATACATCAAGCAGGGAATTTCTGCGCCGTATTCTAAGCAGTTTTTCAAGCGTTTGCGGTGTGGATTTTATGCCGAGTTCTTCAAAAAGCTCGCGAGAGGCCGCAGTAAACGAATCCTCTCCCGAAACGGCGGCGCCTCCCGTGGCGGCCCATTCGCCCGGCATAAGCTTTTTATTGTCCGATCGGCGCTGTATTAAAATTCTGCCGTCGCCCGATATTACCCATATATGCACGACAAGATGATATTCGCCTGCTTTTAAAATGCATTTGCCCCGCAGTGTAGTTCTGCCTGTGGGGACGCCTTTTTCATTAAGAATATCCCACTTTTCAATACTCATTATCTTTTTGTCACAACCTCGCCGGCATTTTTATAAATGCTGTTTGCAGGTATAAAGCCGCGGACTGACGACAGCGGATAGATATTGGTGTTTTGTCCGATTACGGTTCCGGGATTAAGCACCGAGCCGCAGCCGACCTCTACTCCGTCGCCCAAAACGGCGCCGAATTTTTTAAGCCCCGTCTCAATCCGCTCATTGCCGACCTTTACCGTAACAAGCGTTTTATCCGACTTTACATTTGAGGTAATAGACCCTGCTCCCATATGAGAACGCATACCTAAAACCGAATCACCCACATAGTTGTAATGCGGCACCTGAACCGAGCCTATAAGCACAACATTTTTAAGCTCGGTGGAATTTCCGACAACGCAGTTGTTGCCGACAAGCGCGTTGCCCCGTATAAAGGCGCAGTGGCGCACCTCGGTATTCTCGCCGATAATGCAGGGTCCCGTTATGCTTGCGGTAGGAGCTATTAAAGCCGATTTTGCAATCCATATATCCTTGCCGCGGAGCTCGTAAATTTCGGGGTCGAGCGTCGGACCCAATTGTTTGATAAATCCGCCTATTTTAGGCAAAACCTCAAACGGATAGGTCGCACCCTCAAAAAGCGGCGCGGCAATACTGTCTTTAAGCGAAAATAAATCTTTTATTGTAAAATTATACATTTGAAATACACCTTCATTATATCCTGCTTTTAATGAGCTTAATAATACATTACAATTATATCAAAAGTATGAAATTTTTTCAACATTTTATATTCTTGAAAAGACGGCGCAAATATGTTAGAATACTGTCGGACAGGTCATACTGCCCGAAAAATCCAAACGGTAAAAGGACGGATACGAATGTCAGAGCATATGCACAACGAAATTCTCGAACAGCAGAGAAAGGCTCGGCAGGAGTTTTTGGAGTTAAAAAAAATGCAGCGCGGCGGGTCGGGAGCCGTACATAATCCCGACAAGGACGCTATTGTTCCCAAAACACCGAGGGAGAAAATAGCAAATTTCTGGTTTCATTACAAGTGGCATACAATAGCGGCGGTACTCGCGGCGGTTATTTTAGCGGTGTCGGTAACGCAGTGCGCGACCGCGGTCAAGAACGATTTTGCGGTGGTGGTATTTTCATATTCATCGCTAAGCGATACCCAGCTTGCCCCCCTTAAAGCATATATGGAGGATATATGCGAGGATATTAACGGCGACGGTACTGTGAGTATTCAATTTGTCAACTGCTCATACAATAAGAGCGGAAACAACGGACAGTACGAATACACCATGCTTACCAAGCTTCAGGCAATTCTTGCGGGCGAAGATAACGCTCTGCTGTACATTTCCGACGATGAATCCTATAAATATCTGTCTGAAAGCGACGGAAGCGAGGGTCTTTTTAAGGAAGAGCCCTGCAAAATAGGTCAAAATCTCATCTCAAAGCTTTCCTCGGAATCGGAAGACGGTATTCCGCTGCCCGATAATTTACAGATTTCCTGCCGTGTGGTTAAGGGCAGCGCAATCGAAGGTAAAAAGAATATGGACAAAATAGAAGAGCAATCCAAAAAAATTATTGAGGCAATAAAAGCAGAGGGGTAATTTTTCTTCATATTACCAAAGCTCCCCCGTATCTGTAAAAGCGGATACGGGGGAGCTTTTAGGTTTAAATTAAGTATTTTCGGGTTATCTTCCCGAAAAATCATTGTCAAAGGTTATCACACAGCAGTAGGTCGGATTTATAAGCCGGGCTATTTTACAGATTTTTTCGTTAAGCTCACTGTTTGAAAGCTTTACCGAGGACGGCACCACAACGTCAAAAATTAAGTTTGTGCGGCTTTCTCCTGCCGGGGTCATACGGAAATCGTGCAGCGAAAGATTGTCGTCTATAAGCTTAATACCCTCTGTGATAGCGGCTTTCGCGGCTGACACCGTTTCATTGTTGCTGTCAATCGGGTCCATATGAATAACAAGCGAAATATTAAATTTTTCGCCGACAAGCTTTTCGCATAAATCTATATGCTCATGGCATTTTACAATGTCAATATCCTGCGGAACCTCGACATGAATTGAAGCAAACTGTCTGCCCGGACCGTAGTTATGTACTATAAGGTCGTGCACGCCTATAAAATCCTCAAACGACATTACCGTTTCTTCTATTCCCTTTATAAGCTCGCGGTCGGGCGGTGTTCCGAGGATACTGTCAAGCGTCTGCTTTGCGGTTGAAAAGCCCGAATAAATAATGAAGACCGCAACCCCTGCCGCCATAACCGCGTCAAGATTAAAGCCGATATCAAAGAACTTGGTAATAAGCACCGAAAGCAGAATGGCGCCCGTGGCAACCGAATCGTTAATACTGTCCTGCGCGGTGGCGGCTATCGCCTCCGAGCCGATTTTTTTTGACAGTTTACGGTTAAATACGAACATCCACGCCTTTAACAGCGCGGAGCACAGCAGTACGATTATCGCGCTTATAGGATATGTAGGAGCGGCGTCGCCGTTTATAAGTGATTTTGCCGAGGATATAAGCAGCTCAAAGCCGACAAGGATTATCGCCATGGCCACAACAAAGGCCGACATATATTCCATTCTGCCGTGACCGAACGGGTGGTCGCTGTCGGCAGGCTTTCCCGCCATTTTAAAGCCGATCATCGTAATTACCGACGAGCCCATATCCGAAAGATTGTTAAGACCGTCGGCAATAATCGAAATACTTGAACTTAGAATTCCCGTTACGAGCTTTACCGAGCACAGCAGCAGATTACATATGATTCCCACGGCGCCGCAAGCACCGCCGCATTTATTTCTTACCGCTTTGCTTTCAACATCATCGCCGTCTTTTAAAAAGAGGCCTATTATAAAGTCCGTCATGACAATTTTCCTTTTGCACCCTTGCTTCCGAAGGCGGCTCCGGCAAGAATGTTGGTGTTTATCGCAAAGGTTAGGTTATCGCGGTTGCGAGCGCGGCGGAAGGCAAGCTCAATAAGCCTGTCAAGCATATCGGAGTATTTAAGCCCTGTCGCCTCCCACAGATAAAACGCAAGGGAACCGGGTATAGTGTTTATCTCGTTTGCGTAGACACGGTCGGTCGCGGTATCTATCATAAAATCTATTCTTACAACGCCGCCGGCGCCTATGGCCTTGAAGATTTTACAGGAAAGCTCCCGTATTTCTTCGGATTTTTCCTTCGGCAAATCGGCGGGAATTTTGCGCCCGAGCGATGCCATACCCTTACTGCCTGATTTTGAATTGCCCATATACTTGTCTTCATACGACAATATTTCGTCGTGCATAAACGGCTCCTCACAGACGCTCGCTTCACAGCGGTCGGCGTCGCCCAAAACCGAGCAGTTTATTTCGCGCAGATTTTCAATCGCGTGCTCTGCAAGCACCCTTTCCGAAAAAGAGAAAGCAAGGGTAAGTGCGTCGTCAAGCCCGTCAATATCGTTTACCTTTGTAATTCCCACGCTTGAGCCCAGGTTTACGGGCTTAACAATAAGCGGGAAACCGACATTTTCCTTGATTCGGTTTATACAGCCTTCGCGGTCGGCGGAATATTCGCGCGCGCGGATATTTATACAGTCAAGCACGGGTATTCCCGCGTTTTTCATAACATCCTTAAATGCGGATTTATCCATTCCCAAAGCGGAGGAGACAATATCGCACCCGACATAGGGCAGACCGAGATATTCGAAATATCCCTGAATTGTGCCGTCCTCGCAATTGGTTCCGTGAACTATCGGAAAAGCAACGTCAATCACCCTGTCTTTATGTTTTGAAAAAATTCCGTTTTTTAAATAGCTCATAACAACGCCGCCGTTCCTGCGGACAAGGGTTACAGGCTCGCTCTTTTTAAGTAAGCTCGGCAAATCGCGGTATTCCTCTATGGTGAAAAGCGCGTCGGAGGTGTACATCTCGCCGTCCTTGGTAACATAAATCGGAACAATATCGTATTTATCTCGGTTCATAGAACGCATAGCCTGAACCGCGGAAATAATTGATACCTCGTGCTCTACCGAACGGCAGCCGAAAAAGACCGCAACATTTGTTTTCATAATCAAAACCTCACATCAATTTAAGTAATTATCGGGCAGATCGTTTTCAAGCAATATAACCGTGTCCCTATCGGACAGCGGCGCGCAGACCGCCATTGCTTCTTTAAAGCTTGAAACAACATAAACATTGTCGTGGTTAAAATCCGTAGTTTCAATAGCCGAAGTAAGCGGCTTTGAACGGTTTTTGCCTACAAGTATTATTATATCGCAATATTTTGCGGCTTCAAGCCCCAGATTATAGTTACATTCGTATTCCTTTTGACCGAGCTCAATAAGTCCCGGGGTTATGATGATTTTTTTCATACCGTCAAAAGAGCCGAGTACCCTTACCGCTTCAAGACAGCCTACGGGGTTTGCATTGTACGCGTCGTCTATTATAAGCGCGCCGTTCGGTCCGCCCGATTTAAGCTCCAGCCTGTGTTCGGCGGCTTTAAGAGTACCTACGGCGTATTTAATATCCTGCGGATGGACGCCCAGCATAAAAGCCAATGCCGCCGCGCCTACAATATCGCTTACGCTGTGAAGACCCAAAAGCTTGGTGGTTACCGATATTCGCTCGCCATCAAGCACTAAATCAAAGGCAGAGCCGTTTCTTCCGTAAACTATATTTTCGGCGTAAAATTCCGCGTCAGAGCCTACTTTGTAAACAGAATATTCTTTGTCGCTTATTCTCGCGGAAATTTCCTCGCTGTCGCCGTTTACAAGGATTGTTCCGCCCTTGCTTCTTACCGCGTCTGCCAATTCAAACTTGGTTTTAAACACATTTTCAACCGATTTAAAGGTATCAAGGTGCTGTTGGCCGACATAGGTTATAATTCCGTAATCGGGGTTTACAATATCGCAGATTTCCTTAATATCTCCGACCTTTTTAGCGCCCATTTCACATATAAATACCTCTGTGCCGTGTTTAAGGTCGTTCCTTATGGTTCTTACCACGCCCATAGGCGTATTAAAGCTTTGGGGAGTGGCTACAACATTGTATTTTTCACTTAAAATTCTTTTAAGAATAAATTTTGTCGTGGTTTTGCCGTAGCTGCCCGTAATGCCGACTACCTTAAGCGAGCCGTATTCGCGCAGAATCCTTTTTGCGTCGTTTACATACCACATAGCCGCCGCCTTTTCAATCGGCAGGGTCAAAAGACTGCAAACAAGGGCGAAAAGCGGCGTTATGAATGA
>JAEDML010000175.1 GCA_016303035.1 Clostridiaceae bacterium
GTCATTTTGCTTGACTGCACCACAATATATGGTATATAATATATCTTGAATAATTTTGTTTTGAGGTGTAAAAAGAAATGGCTAAAACCTCTGCCGAATACGGTAACGACAGTATTAAAAAGCTTGAGGGTCCCGACCGCGTGCGTAAACGCCCCGGGGTTATTTTCGGGTCGGACGGGCTTGACGGCTGCGAGCATTCCGTTTTTGAAATTATATCCAATTCAATTGACGAGGCGCGCGAGGGCTACGGCAATAAAATAATCATTACAAAATACGCCGACGGCTCTGTTGAGGTTCAGGATTTTGCGCGCGGAGCGCCGGTGGATTTCAACAATAAAGAGCAATGCTATAACTGGGAGCTTTTGTACTGCGAAATGTACGCAGGCGGCAAATACAACACAAACGACGGAGCAAATTACGAGTATTCGGTAGGTCTTAACGGCTTGGGTCTTTGCTCAACACAGTATGCTTCCGAGTATATGGATGTTGAAATCAAGCGTGACGGCTATAAATACAATCTGCACTTTGAAAAGGGCTACAATATAGGCGGACTTAAAAAGGAACCGTATTCGGGCAAGGATACCGGCACCAAAACCCGCTGGAAGCCCGATATTGAGGTATTTACCGACATAAACATACCTACAGAGTATTTTCTTGATACGATAAAACGCCAGGCGATAGTAAATGACGGACTGCTGTTTGTCTTCCGCGAGCAGCAGGGTGCGCGCTTTATACAGCATGATATTGTCTACAACAACGGAATAAGGGATTATGTTAACGAAACGCTGGGGGACGAGGGACTCACATCTGTACAGTTCTGGCAGACCGAAAGGCGCGGCAGAGACCGCGAGGACAAGCCCGAATACAAGGTTAAAATAAATGCGGCGCTTGCCTTTTCCAACCGCCGCACCCTTAAGGAGTATTATCACAATTCAAGCTGGCTTGAGTACGGCGGCGTGCCCGAAAAGGCGGTACGCAGCGCCTTTGTCGCTCAGATAGACGCATATATAAAACAGAGCGGAAAGTATAAAAGCAACGAAAGCAAGATAACCTTTTCCGATGTTGAGGAATGTCTTGTACTTGTAATATCCTCGTTTTCAACCGTTACCTCGTATGAAAATCAGACCAAAAAGGCCATTACTAACAGATTTATATACGAAGCGATGACCGACTTTCTGCGGCATCAGCTTGAAATCTATTTTATAGAAAACAAAGCGGAGGCCGACAAAATTGCCGATCAGGTGCTGGTGAACAAGCGCAGCCGAGAGCGCAGCGAGCGCGAGCGCATAAATTTAAAAAAGACGCTTCAATCGGCAAACTCAATGATAGACAGGGTTCAGAAATTCGTCGACTGCCGCACAAAGGATATCGAGCGGCGCGAGCTGTTTATAGTGGAGGGTGATTCGGCGCTCGGCTCCTGCAAATTGGCAAGAGACGCTGAATTTCAGGCTATAATACCTGTCCGCGGTAAAATACTCAACTGCCTTAAAGCGGAGTATGAAAAGGTCTTTAAAAGCGATATTATAACCGACCTTATAAAGGTGCTCGGCTGCGGCGTAGAGGTTAAATCCAAGGCAAACAAGGGGCTTGCGACCTTTGACATCAATTCACTGCGCTGGAATAAGGTTATAATCTGTACCGACGCCGATGTTGACGGATTTCAGATTCGTACCCTTATCCTTACTATGATTTACCGCCTTATGCCGACCCTTATAAACGAGGGCAAGGTATATATTGCCGAAACTCCGCTTTATGAAATAGGCACTAAGGAAATGACCTATTTTGCGTACGATGAAAAGGAAAAGAATGAAATTCTTACAAAAATAGGCGATACTAAGTATACAATTCAGCGCTCAAAGGGTCTCGGTGAAAACCAGCCTGATATGATGAATATGACCACAATGAATCCCGAAACAAGGCGTCTTATCAAGGTAATGCCGCAGGACGCCCAGCGCACCGCGGAAATGTTCGACCTGCTTTTAGGCGACAATCTTCAGGGAAGAAAGGATTTTATTGCCGAGAACGG
>JAEDML010000176.1 GCA_016303035.1 Clostridiaceae bacterium
TAATAGGCGAAGGCATTACCGAACGCGATTTGTTTGATACCAAGCTTATGGGCATTATTGTGCCGCGTCCGAGCGAGGTTACAAAAACCTTTTTTGAAAAATACGAGCAGTCTCCGGTAAGCGCTACCGATTATTTTTATAATTTAAGCTGTGACAGCGATTATATCCGCCGTTACCGTATAGCGCGCGATGTTAAATGGGTTACACGTACGGAATACGGCGACCTTGATATTACAATAAATCTTTCAAAGCCCGAAAAGGATCCCAAGGCAATCGCCGCGGCAAAGGCGGCGCCGCAGTCGGGCTATCCGAAATGCCTGCTTTGTAAGGAGTGCGAAGGGTATGCCGGAAGAATAAACTTTCCCGCAAGGCAGAACCACCGCGTTATTCCGATAACTATTAACAACAGCGAATGGTGCTTTCAGTATTCTCCGTATGTCTATTATAATGAGCATTGTATTGTATTTAACTCAAAGCATACACCAATGGCGATAAACAGAGATACCTTTGTAAAGCTGCTTGACTTTGTAAAGCTTTTTCCGCATTACTTTGTCGGATCCAACGCAGACCTGCCTATCGTAGGCGGTTCGATTTTAAGCCACGACCATTTTCAGGGCGGCCGTTACGATTTTGCAATGGCAAAGGCGCCTATTGAGTATCCGCTTGAATTTAAGGACTTTGAGGATGTGGAATGCGGCATTGTAAAATGGCCTATGTCGGTAATAAGAACAAGAAGTAGGGATACTTCACGGCTTATTGAGCTTGCTGATAAAATTTTAAAGGTGTGGAGGGGGTACACCGATGAATCGGCGTTTATATTTGCCGAGACCGACGGCGAGCCGCACAACACCATCACCCCGATAGCAAGAAAGAACGGCGAGTTTTTCGAGCTTGACCTTGTTCTGCGCAATAACATTACTACAAAGGAGCACCCGCTTGGCGTTTTCCACCCCCACGCGGAGCTTCACCATATAAAGAAAGAGAATATAGGACTTATAGAGGTTATGGGTCTTGCCGTTCTTCCCGCCCGTTTAAAGGGAGAAATAGCTCTTTTGAAACAGGCAATGCTTAACGGCGAGGATATACGCCGCGACGAGCGAATTTCAAAGCATGCCGATTGGGCTGAGGAAATATTCAAAAAATATAAGGATATAAACAGCGAAAACATCGATAAAATAATAAAGGACGAAATCGGACTTGTATTTGCAAGGGTGCTTTCGGACGCAGGCGTGTTTAAGCGCACGCCCGAAGGTATTAAGGCGTTTAAGCGGTTTGCAGGTGAAGTCGGATAATGTTTGCAGAGGTTTTTTCACAGGTTTTGATACTTATGATTCTCGTCGCTTTGGGCGCACTGCTTTCAAAGACGGGAATTTTAACCGAGTCGGGGGTACGCAGTATAACCGATATGGTTTTAATGACGGTAACGCCCTGCGTCATTATAAAATCGTTTGTAAGGGAATTTGATGCAAAGGCGCTTAAAGGACTGCTTATCAGCTTTTTAATAGCCGTGATGGTGCATATCGGTTTTATAGTTTTAAGCCGTATAATTTTGCACTCTAAAGATATTTCGCGCGAGCGCGTACTGCGCTTTGGAGTGGTATTTACCAACTGCGGTTATATGTCTCTGCCCTTGCAGGAGGCTATTTTGGGGGAAACGGGAGTTTTTTACGGTTCCTCGTTTATTGCTATTTTCAACCTATTTGTATGGAGCTACGGTATTATAACAATCAGCGGAGATAAAAAATATCTTACCCCGAAAAAACTGATTATAAACCCCGGAATGATAGGTCTTGCCGTGGGGCTTGTAATTTTTCTGTTTTCCCTTCCGGTGCCTAAAATTATATATCAGCCGATATCGTTTATAGCGGCGCTTAATACGCCGCTTCCGATGATAATCATTGGTTACCATCTCTCAAAAACCGATATTTTAAAGAGCATAAAAGACCTGCAATGTCTGCTTGCCTCGCTTGTAAGAATGTTGTTATTGCCGTCTGTTGCGATCGCCTTAATGTATCTTTGCAGGGT
>JAEDML010000177.1 GCA_016303035.1 Clostridiaceae bacterium
CTTATTTTATATTGTTTTTAGCCTTCATTTTTGCGTAGACCTTGGTCGGAAGTCCGTAAAGGTTGATAAAGCCTGCCGAATCAGCCTGATTGTAAACCTCGTCCTCGTCAAAGGTCGCAATTTCAGGATCGTAAAGCGAATACGGAGAGGTAACGCCCGCGTTTATCATATTGCCCTTGTAAAGCTTAAGCGTAACATCACCCGTAACGGTCTTCTGGGTTGTCTTAACAAAAGAGAGTATAGCCTCTGTAAGGGGTGTAAACCACTGTGCGTTATAAACCAGCTCTGCGAGCTTCTGCGCCACTAATGATTTGTAATGAGCGGTTTCCTTGTCAAGGCATATGCTTTCAAGTACGCTGTGCGCCTTATATAGAATCGCGCCTCCCGGAGTTTCGTAAACGCCGCGGCACTTCATGCCTACAAGACGGTTTTCCACAATATCAAGCAGGCCTATGCCGTTTGCGCCGCCGAGCTCGTTAAGCTTTGTTACAAGCTCTACCGAATCCATCTCTACACCGTCAACTGCTGTCGGTACTCCCTTTTCAAAATGTACGGTTACATATGTAGGCTTATCGGGCGCCTGTTCGGGAGATACACCCATTTCAAGGAAGCCTTCCTTATTATATTGCGGCTCGTTTTTAGGATCCTCCAAATCAAGTCCCTCATGGGAGAGATGCCAAATATTCTTATCCTTTGAATAATTGGTTTCGCGGCTGATTTTAAGCGGAACATTGTGCGCCTCGGCATATTCAATTTCCTCTTCACGCGATTTAATATCCCACTCCCTCCAGGGGGCGATTATCGGCATATCGGGTGCGAAGGCCTTGATTGCAAGCTCGAAACGCACCTGGTCGTTACCCTTTCCCGTACAGCCGTGGCAGATAGCGTCGGCGCCCTCTGCAATAGCTATTTCGGCAATCCTTTTGGCAATTGGCGGACGGGCAAACGCCGTACCCAGCATATAATCCTCATAAAGCGCTCCCGCCTGAACACAGGGGAAAACATAATTATCAAGAAAATCCTTGGTAAGGTCTTCTACATATAATTTAGAAGCGCCGGTTTTAAGCGCCTTTTCTTCAAGCCCCTCAAGCTCGCTTGCCTGACCGACATTTCCCGATACGGCAATAATTTCGGGATTGTTGTAGTTTTCCTTAAGCCACGGAATGATGATAGAAGTATCGAGACCGCCGGAATAGGCAAGAACAACCTTTTTAATTTCATTTTTATTCATAATTTATTCCTCCGTTTGCATATTTTTGAATTTCTATGCATAAATATTAGCACAAAATGTATATTTATGCAACACTTTTTTTAATTTTTTTAATTTTTCCTTTGGTTACACATAGTAATCTTCGCTTTTTCGGTATGTTTTGTATGTAATGCCGAAAAAATGCATTACAGTCTGCATATATTCATAATATCATATTATAAATAAAAACGAACACAAAGCACAAAAACGGATTATATATTACAATTTTTTTATCAAAAAACTTAAAAATATCAATTTTTGACCTGTTTTACTTGACAGCAACGCCGCTTTATGCTAAAATCAAAAAAGTTTTTTGAAAGGTAGTGACTTAAAAGATGTTCGGAAGCTTCTGTAAAAAATCATTCCGTACAAGAACAGATGCGTCTTATGCACCTGAGTATCACTGTGCCTTTCAACATAATACTGTACTGCTATCAGACACTGCCGTAAACGCAGTGTCTGTTTTTGTTTTTCGACTTATTTGCCTTATTATGGAAATAATTATTGCAGTCGATAAAATATTTAAGATAATAAAGATAAATAAAAAACCGAATATGCTTAAAGGGCAAAACAGTGTAAATGTTCTGATTTAAATTACGGTCAAACCGTAACAGAAAAAAGCTTACGACTTTGCTTTTTAAGCAGGGTCGTTTTTTAATGGTTTTTGCGGCTGTAGATACCCGGCTGTTTTAAAAGTCTCGGCGTCTATATACCGTTAAAATAAAATATCTTTTAAGAAAGAGGTAATCAAAAATGAA
>JAEDML010000038.1 GCA_016303035.1 Clostridiaceae bacterium
TTTCCATAGCAAGCAGCATATCCTTGGGCATTTCTTCGGCAGGCTCTAACCTGAATGTCATATCGGTACCCATTTCGCCGAACATATCAAGCTGTCCTTCCCCCGAAAAACGTTTCTCGTTTTCGACCGCCGAAAGCACTCCGTCGATTCCGTAAAGCATTTGGCGGCGGTTATCCTCAAGCCCGTCGAGCGCGCCGCTTTTAATAAGACCCTCAAGCGCTCGGCGGTTAAACTCCCTGCCGTAATTGCGCTTGCAAAAATCGTACATTGATGTATATTCGCCGTTTGCGCGCTCTGCAATAAGGCGGTCTATAATTCCTCTGCCTAAGTTTTTGACCGCAAGCAGACCGAAGCGTATATTACCGTTGTCGGGTGTGAAAAACGCCTCGCTTTTATTAACGCTCGGAGGCAGTATTTTTATTCCGTTTTTACGGCATTCCGCCGTGTAAAGGGATATTTTACCCGTACTGTCAAGCATACCCGTCATAAGCGCCGCAAAATACTCGGCAGGATAATGGCATTTTAAATATGCAGTTCGGTAGGCGACAACCGAATACGCCGCAGCGTGGGACTTATTAAAGGCATATGAGCTGAACGCCGACATATCGTCAAATATCTTTTCGGCGACTTTTTCGGGAACACCGCGCTTTATTGCCCCCTCGCACAGTATATTACCCTGCTCATCCTTTTCGCCGTAAAGGAAAAATTCACGCTCGCGCTGCATAACATCATGCTTCTTTTTTGCCATAGCGCGCCGCACAATGTCTGCCCTGCCGAGTGAATACCCCGCAAGGGTTCTGAAAACCTGCATTACCTGCTCCTGATAAACTATACAACCGTAGGTAACGTCAAGTATAGGCTTTAGAAGCGGAGTATCGTAGGTAACATCCTGAGGATTGTGGCGGTTGTGAATATATTTCGGAATAGAATCCATAGGCCCCGGCCGGTAGAGCGACAGTATGGCGGTAAGGTCTTCTATGCTTTCGGGTCCAAACTGCCTTAATACATTTTTCATACCGTCCGATTCAAAC
Organism: Clostridiaceae bacterium; assembly: GCA_016303035.1. Lineage (GTDB taxonomy): Bacteria > Bacillota > Clostridia > Oscillospirales > Acutalibacteraceae > UBA737. The sequence continues at coordinate 1,032 of JAEDML010000038.1, forward strand.
TGGAAAACACCGTCGGTAAGACCCTTGCCCATCATTTCATAGGTCTTGCTGTCGTCCATAGAAATATTTTCAACCGAAAAATCGGGTTCGCGCCTTCTTATAAATCTTTCGGTGTCGGCTATTACGGTGAGGTTCCTAAGCCCTAAAAAGTCCATTTTGAGAAGACCTAATTCATCAAGAGCAGTCATAGTGTACTGGGTTACGACCGCGCCGTCGTTAACAGCCAGCGGAACATAGTCGTTTACGGGTCTGTCGGATATCACAACACCGGCGGCGTGAGTAGAGGCATGCCGCGGCATACCCTCCACCTTAAGCGCCATATCTATAAGCTCCTTTATTTGGGAATCGTTCTCGTACAAACCCTTTAGCTCTGACGAGCCCTTCATAGCGCGTTCAATAGTCATACCTATTGACTGCGGTATAAGCTTTGCGACCTTATCGCACACGGCGTAGGGTATATCAAGCGCTCTTCCGACATCCCTCACCGCCGCCCTTGCGGCAAGCGTACCGAAGGTGACTATCTGCGAGACCCTGTCGGTTCCGTATTTCTGCACGACATAATCTATTACCCTTTGACGGTTGACATAGCAAAAATCAATATCAAAATCCGGCATTGAAACGCGCTCGGGATTTAGAAAGCGTTCAAAATAAAGGTCGTATTTAAGCGGGTCTATTCCGGTGATTCCTATACAGTAGGCGGCAAGACTGCCCGCTCCCGACCCTCTGCCCGGGCCTACCGGAATGTTATGTGTTTTAGCGTAGTTGACAAAATCCGCCACTATGAGGTAATAATCTACATACCCCATTGAATTTATAACCGAAAGCTCGTAATCAAGCCGCTCTAAGACCGCATTGTCGGGTTTTTCGCCGTAAATTCGGTGCATACCCTCGGTGCATTTTTCCTTAAAATATTCAAAATGGTCGCGGTCGCCTATATCGAACCGCGGAAGCTTTATCTTTCCAAATTCAAAGCTTACATTGCACCTTTCGGCAATTTTCACGGTGTTAAGCACAGCCGAAGGCGTATCGGCAAAAAGCGCTGCCATCTCCTCGCCTGATTTTAAGTAAAATTCGTTTGTTTTAAACTCTATCGGATTTTCTTCATTTATCTTTTTGCCGGTCTGTACGCACAGCAGCACCTTGTGCATTTTATAATCCTCCTTGGCGATATAATGCACATCGTTGGTACATACAAGCGGAATACCCGTTTCCTTTGAAATTCTTACTATTTGAGGATTTACCCTCTGTTGCTCCTCTATTCCGTGATTTTGAAGCTCGAGAAAATAATTATTTCGCCCGAAAACGCCGTCAAACCACAGTGCCGTTTCCTTGGCTTTTTCGTATTCGCCCTTTAAAAGCAGGCGCGGAATCTCGCCCGCAAGGCAGGCCGAAAGTGCAATAAGCCCCTCGCTGTATTTTTCGAGCGTCTCCCTGTCCACACGCGGCTTTGAATAAAAGCCCTCGGTAAAGCCTATTGATACCAGCTTTATAAGGTTTTGATAGCCTGTATTGTTTTCGCACAGCAAAACAAGGTGCGTATATTCGCTGTCAAAAGGCTTTTGCTTATCAAAACGGCTTCGCGGGGCGACATAGACCTCGCACCCTATAATCGGTTTTATTCCCTTTTTAAGTGCCGCCTTGTAAAAATCTATGACGCCGTACATAACGCCGTGGTCGGTGATGGCAATACTCTTTTGCCCAAGCTCTAACGCCGCGTCCATAAGTTTTTCGATACGGCAGCAGCCGTCAAGCAGGCTGTACTCGGTATGAAGGTGCAGATGTGCAAAATCCATATTGTCATCCCCTTTCTTATTCTTTGCTTAATTCGTGATACAAATCGATTATTTTTTTCAGTCTGTGGTTAAGCCCCGAAACGGTAAGCGCGTCGGGCGAAATACGGCACAGCTCCTTAAGGGTAAGCTCGGGGTTATTCTTTCTGAGCATCGCCGCCGTAAGCAGCTCCTCGGGCAAACTGTAAAGCCTGCCGTTTTTTTCAAGAAAATCAATAGCCTTCCTTTGCATAATCGAAGCCTCGACCGCCTTTGATATATTCCCCGTATCGCAGTTTCCCTTGCGGTTGATATTATTTTTAACGCTTTTTATTATTTTTGCATCCATAATTTCAAGACTGCGGTGCGTATCTCCCAAAAGCGTAAGCAAATCCTCTACCATACCGCTGTCTTTTATATAAACAACCGTTACTCCGTTTCTGACGGTCTTTTTTGAAAAAATACCGTGCTCGGACAGAAGCTCTGACAGTTCCTCTGCAAGGTCGGAGTTTTTAACCGAAAAGTCGACGCGGTATTCAAGTCTTGGGTCGCTTACCGAGCCGCAGGCTAAAAACGCGCCTCTGATAAAGGACGAAATACAGCATTCTCTTTTAAAAACAGCGCGGTTTATACAGCACTCCTCCGAATCAAAGCCGACAGAATTTAAAATTTTAAGCCTGTCCGCTTCATTGGCAACCTCCGCTTTGTATGTAACGCGCGTTTTTCCGCCGCAGGTAATAGACGGTTTTATTTTATAGACCTGATAAATCAATTCACAGTATTTCTGCGCCATACGCTCGTTTTGAGTTTGCATGCAGATCCGTTTTAACGAAAAAGACCGGCCGAAGAGCATAAAGCCGTACAAAAGCGACGGCTTACAGCATTCGGACAGTCTCAAATCCGCAAGTTCATTTTTCACGTCCGAACAGAAGGACATCTTTAAAATACCTCCCCTGCGTCAGCTCTTGTAAATATCGCGGTGGCTTACCGTGCAATCATAATTTTTATCTTTAAGGTGCCACGATACAAGCTCGGCAAAGGTGACCGAACGGTGCTTGCCGCCCGTACAGCCGAAGGATATAATAAGCTGACTCTTACCCTCCTTAGCGTACAGCGGTACCGCACAGTCTATAAAATCTTCAAGTCTTTCTAAAAACTCACGGCTCTCGCTGCTTGCCATGACATAATCCCTAACGTCCTTATCAAGTCCCGTTTTATGCTTTAATTCCTCAACATAAAAAGGGTTCGGCAGGCAACGCACATCAAACACAAGGTCTGCCTCGCTGTCCGACCCGTACTTAAAGCCGAAGGATTTACACTGAATTTTAAGTACATTGCTTTCATTTCCGAAGAATATATTTGAAAGCTTGGTTTTAAGCTGAGCGCTGGATATATAGCTTGTGTCTACGATATAATCGGATATATATCGGATATCAGAAAGCATTTCACGCTCTTTTTTGACCGCCGCCGCAACCGACATACCGCTGCCGTCGGCAAGAGGATGCTTGCGGCGGTTTTCCTTATATCGGCGGATAAGCACATCGTCCGATGCGTCCAAAAACAGTATTTTATACTCTACCTTATTTTTCTTAAGGCTTTCAAGAACATCTTTAATTTCGTTAAACATACCGCCGCCTCTGGCGTCGGTTACTATCGCTATATTTTCAAGCGAAGCGCTGTCTCTGCCCGAAAGGTCGACAAATGCGGGTATTATTGCCGGAGGAACATTGTCCACACAGTAATACCCCATATCCTCAAGCGCGTTTGCCGCCTGCGATTTTCCCGCGCCTGACATACCCGTAACTATTAACAGCTTCATTTTCTATTCTCCGTTCTGCCGTTTTTATCTTCCTTTAAAAATAACCTCCGGCGAGAGCATAACGCCGTCATTTTCATATACTTTATCCTGCACCTGTTTTATAAGGCACTTAACATCTTTGCACGAAGCATTATCGTAATTTATAATAAAACCCGCGTGTTTTTCACTTACCATAGCGCCGCCGATTTTAGCGCCTTTAAGTCCGTTCTTTTCTATAAGCGCTCCTGCAAAATAGCCCTCGGGGCGTTTAAAGGTGCTGCCGGCGCTCGGGAATTCAAGCGGCTGCTTTTGTTTGCGCCTTTCAATAAGCTCGTTCATACGCTCCGAGATAGCTTTTTTATCACCCTTTTTAAGGTTAAATATAACCTTTGTGATAATTTTTTCACAGGTCATAAATACGCTTGTTCTGTAACCCAGCCGCATTTCGGCATTTGCGATTTTGCCCGTGTTGCCGTCAAAATCAATATATTCCGCCGATTCAACAACATAAGACATCTCGCCGCCGTAGGCACCTGCATTCATATAGAGCGCGCCGCCTACGCTGCCCGGTATTCCGAATGCGAATTCAAGCCCCGTAAGGGAATTTTCGCATGCAGCCCTGCATACAGAGGATAGCGAAGCGCCGGCACCGCAGATTATCCGTTCTCCGTCTGCTTCAATTCCGTCCATATCGCAAAGGCTTATAACGGCGCCCTCGATTCCGCCGTCAGACACAAGCAGGTTTGAGCCCCTGCCTATAACAAACGACGGCACTCCGTATTTTTTTGATAAAACAAGGGTGCGCGTAAGCTCCTCGGTATTTTTCACCCGTATAAGCACATCGGCATTTCCGCCGATTTTGAAGCTTGTGTGATTTCTCATCGGCTCGTTTTCGCTGTACTTTATTTTTTCTTTCCTAATTGACTCAATAAATAAATCGAATTGCATAACAGCTCCCGATTAAGAAAATTATTTATAAAGATCGCAAAGGTACGCCGCACCGATTATTCCTGCATCGTTTCCTAATGCCGCGGTACAAATTTCGGTATGCTTTTTGACATTGCGCGCAAAATTTTCACCCTCTACAAACTCCTTTATCGGCTTAATAAGGGCGTCTCCCTCTTTGGAAATTCCTCCCCCTATGCATATAACATCGGGTTGGAAAATATTTATATTATTCGAAATTCCGACGGCTACATAACGGATATACTGTTTTACGACATCCGCCGCCGCTTCATCGTTTTTGCGCATAGCGTCAAATGCGGTTCTTCCGCTTACTGCGTTTATATCTCCGCCGCACTCCTGCCACATTAAGCTTTTGGGATAACGAATCATAGCCTGCTTGGTCTGTCGTATAAGCGCGGTAGCCGAGGCATATGCCTCCCAGCAGCCGTGCCTGCCGCAGGAACAGGCTTCTCCGTTAATATTTATAACCGTATGTCCGAGCTCTGCTCCTGCGTAGTTTGAACCGGAATAAATCTTTCCGTCAATAATTATTCCGCCGCCTACACCTGTACCGAGGGTTATTGCAATAAAATTGCGTGTTCCCTTACCGGCTCCTGCGATATACTCGCCGTATGCCGCGGCATTGGCGTCGTTTTCGATATAAAAATCCACGCCCGTGCGTTCCTTTAACATTGCACCCATCGGAACATCGGTAAACGCAAGATTATTTGAAAAGCAAACGACTCCGCTTTCGGGATTGATAGCTCCCGGAGAGCCTACGCCCATACATTCTATATCCTCAAAGCGCACTCCGGCGTCTTCAGCGGCTAATCTTGCCGCTTTTACCATATCGTCTATAATTTCTTCCGCCGGTCGCGGGGCGTTGGTTTTAAGCTTGCCTGTGCCTATTATTTTAAAATTTTCGTCTACAACTCCGGCCGCAATATTCGTTCCGCCGAGGTCTATTCCCAGTCTGTACATACTAAACACTCCAAATTATGTTTTTTAAAACGGCTCAACCTTTTCGGCTGTGCCTGTATTTTTTAATTCGTCGGTCATACCGAGCTTCTGCAAGAGATCCTCCGCCGCGTTATATCCAAGCTTTTTCTGGCGGCTGTTCATTGCGGCAACCTCTATTATAACCGCAAGGTTACGCCCGGGCTTTACCGGTATTGTAAGCGAAGGAATTTCAAGGTCGAGTATCCTCGTTGTCTGATTTTCAAGTCCCATACGGTCGTAGACCTTATTTACATCCCATTGCTCCATATTGATTACTAAATCAATCTTCTCTGTCAGTTTAACCGCGCCGGCGCCGAAAATTCGGCTTGCGTTAATAATACCTATTCCGCGAAGCTCGATAAAATGCCTTATATTGTCGGGCGCCGTTCCCACAAGCGACTTGTTTGAAACACGGCGAATTTCTACCGCGTCATCAGCTATAAGTCTGTGTCCGCGCTTGATAAGCTCGATTGCGGTTTCGCTCTTACCGACGCCGCTCTCTCCTAAAAGCAGTATACCCTCGCCGTAAACCTCTACCAATACCCCGTGGCGCGTAACGCGCGGAGCAAGGTGAAGACTTAAAAACGCAATTATCGCCGCCATAACATTCGATGTAGATTCCTTGGTCCTAAGCAGCGGAACGCCGTATTCGCTTGCGGCTTTTACATACATATCTCCTATATCAAGGTTACGCGCTATTATAACCGCTACCGGCTTTTTTGAAAAAAATTCAAGCAGGCGCTGTTCCGCCTTTTCCTTTGTAAATCTTAAAAGAAAGCTTTCCTCGCTTTTTCCGATTATCTGAATACGGTCGGAATCGAAAAACTCGTAATAGCCCGCCATCTGCAAGCCGGGACGGTTTATTTCCGGTGTGGAAAGCATAATTTTGTCAGGATTATCGGGCATAAACAATGTTTCAAATCCGAACTCATTGATTAAATGCGAAAGCGGTACCGAAAAATTAGTTTTCATCAGACACTCTCCCCCTATTTTTTAACACTCTTCCGTTTAATTATAATATATATTCGCACAAAAGGCAAAACATTTTCTTTAAAATACAAGTTTTTTCTTGATAATAGTCGCTGTTAGCTATATAATTATTGTGGAATTTTATAAAAAGGGAAGAAATATACATGAAACTCGGTATGGTAGGACTGCCGAATGTCGGCAAATCCACACTTTTTAACGCTATTACAAACGCAGGAGCACAATCGGCGAACTATCCTTTTTGCACGATAGAGCCAAACATCGGAATGGTAAGCGTGCCTGACAGCCGCCTTGAAAAGCTTGCGGAAATATACAAGCCCGATAAATTTACACCTGCGGTTATTGAATTTGTAGATATTGCAGGTCTTGTAAAGGGCGCTTCAAAGGGCGAGGGCCTCGGAAACAAATTCCTTGCGAATATACGCGAGGTGGACGCGATAGTTCATGTCGTGCGTTGTTTTGAAAACGATGATATTATCCATGTCGAAGGCTCGGTTGACCCTATGCGCGACATTGAGACTATAAATTTGGAGCTTATTTTTTCCGATATTGAGGTTGTTCAGCGCAGACTTGACCGCACCTCAAAGGCCCTTAAGGGCGATAAGTCGCTGCAAGGCGAGGTTGATTTTCTTAAAAGATTGCTGTCGCACCTTGAAAAAGGTCTTCCCGCGCGTTCAATAGAGCTTGAAGACGAATCAGAGGCGGTTATACTTTCCGAAAGCAATCTGCTATCCTGCAAGCCGGTAATTTACGCCTGCAATATGAGTGAGGAGGATTTTACCGCCGGACTTGAAAGCAACTCAAATTACAACGCCGTAAAGAAAGCCGCCGCCGAGGAAAAGGCCGAAATACTGCCTATTTGCGCGTCTCTTGAAGCCGAAATATCCGAGCTTTCCGAGGAAGAAAAGGAAATGTTTTTAAGCGAGCTTCATCTTGAACGCTCGGGACTTGACCGTATGATACAAAAATGCTACAGCCTGTTAGGTCTTATTTCCTACCTTACAGCCGGCAAGCCTGAGGTAAGGGCATGGACAATAAAGCGCGGCACCAAGGCGCCCCAGGCGGCGGGCAAAATACATTCGGATTTTGAGCGCGGCTTTATACGCGCCGAGGTCATAGGCTTTGATGAGTTTATGGACTGCGGCGGAAATATGGTAACCGCAAAGGAAAAGGGTCTTGTACGAAGCGAAGGCAAGGACTATGTTATGAAGGACGGCGATATTGTACTTTTCCGTTTCAATGTTTAAAATTTATTTATATTATTCGCAAAAATAAGTATTATAATGAATACAGAATAAATTTTCGAGGAAGGGAGATTTATATGCACAGCCTATATTATTACGGCTTTGATTCGCTGTATGCCATGCTTGTAATTCCGGCTATTATTATAGCCGTATGGTCTCAGATAAAGGTAAAAACCACATTTTCAAAATACTCCGGTTTTCGGTGCGATATAACCGGCGCCGAAGCCGCAAGGCGCGTGCTTTCGGCAAACGGTGTAACCGATGTGAAAATTGAGCGAGTCTCCGGTAATCTTACCGACCATTATGACCCTAAAGCCAATGTAATAAGGCTTTCCGAATCGGTTTGCGACGAAAACAACATAGCGGCTGTAGGCGTTGCCGCCCATGAGGCAGGTCACGCAGTACAGTACGCAAAGGGCTACTCGCCTATAAAGCTTCGCGCCGTGATTCTTCCCGTATGTCAGATAGGCTCGCAGCTTTCGATTCCTCTGCTTATAGCCGGACTTTTATTTAATTTCTATTTTCTGGTAAAATTAGGCGTCCTGTTTTTCTGCGCGGCGCTGTTTTTTCAGCTTATAACTCTGCCGGTTGAATATAACGCTTCAAAAAGAGCAATGCAATGCATAACCGAAAACAATATTCTTGTATCGGCGACGGATATTAAGGGCGCGCGCCGTGTGCTTTCGGCCGCCGCCATGACATACGTTGCGGCATTGCTTATTTCACTTACACAGCTTATAAGGCTTATTTCAATTTCAAAGCGGCGCTGAAATTTTTGTCAGGGCAGGAAACTATTCCTGCCTTTTTGCTTTGTATAGCAAAATAACTTTTCACCCATAATATTACGGG
>JAEDML010000039.1 GCA_016303035.1 Clostridiaceae bacterium
AGAAATTTAACGGTAGATAATCTTGAAGATTATCTGCCCGAAAATGTCACCGAAATAGTTTCGGGCGGAGCCAGGGGAATAGACAAATGCGCCCGAAGTTATGCCGTTGCGAACAATATAAGGCTAAAAGAGTTTCTTCCGGAATATCAAAAATACGGCAGGCGCGCTCCGCTTGTAAGAAATTTGCAGATAATTGATTACGCCGACCGCGTAATAGCCTTTTGGGACGGTGAGTCCCACGGTACAAAATTTGTTATAGAAAACTGCAAAAGGCTTAATAAAAGCGTAACGGTTTACAGGAAAAAATAAAAGGTTATATAAATAAAAGCTTAGCACTCAATAAAAAAGAGTGCTAAGCTTTACATTTTATTCATATTTTGTTAACACAATCACATACAGAGCGATATATACTATATGTCAGTTAAAGTCAAACTTATATTAAAAAGGTGATAAAATGCGTACAAAACAGTTTAAATCGGAATCAAAAAAACTTATGGATATGATGATAAATTCCATATACACACACAAGGAAATTTTCCTGCGCGAGCTTATTTCCAACGCAAGCGACGCGCTTGATAAGCTCTATTTCCGCTCGCTTACCGATACTAATGTAGGTATTGCGCCCGAGGATTTTGAGATTCGCCTTGAAATTGACAAGGACGCGCGCACCCTTAAAATTATTGATAACGGCTGCGGTATGACCGAGGACGAGCTGGACACTAACCTCGGAACGATTGCCAAGAGCGGCTCGCAGGCGTTCAGGGCTGAAAACGAGAAGACCGAAAATGTAGATATAATAGGTCAGTTCGGCGTGGGCTTTTATTCGGCGTTTATGGTTAGCGACTGCGTGACGGTTGAAAGCCGTGCCTACGGCTCGGATTCGGCGTACCGCTGGAAGTCAACCGGAGCCGACGGCTACACAATAGAGCCCTGCGACAAGGAAACGGTCGGAACGGTCGTAACACTGCACATTAAGGAAAAGACCGAGGACGAGAATTACGATGAGTACCTCGACCAATACCGTATAAGTGCCCTTGTAAAGAAATATTCCGACTATATCCGCCACCCGATTAAGATGGAATTTACCACAAAGGAGCCGATAGAGGGCAAGGAGAACGAGTATAAGGACGTAACCGAAATACGCACCCTTAACAGTATGGTGCCGCTCTGGAAAAAGGCAAAGAACGAGATAAAACCTGAGGAATACAACGCTTTTTACAAGGAGAAATACTACGATTACAACGACCCTGCAAGGGTGATTCACTTCAAAACCGAGGGTCAGGCTACCTACAGCGCATTGTTGTTTGTGCCCAAGCAGCCGCCGTTTGATTATTATACAAAGGAATATGAAAAGGGACTTCAGCTTTACTCAAAGGGCGTGCTGATAATGGAAAAGTGCGGAGATTTACTGCCCGACCATTTCAGCTTTGTAAAGGGACTTGTAGACAGCGAGGATTTATCGCTTAATATTTCGCGCGAGATGCTCCAGCATGACAATCAGCTTAAGCTGATTGCCAAAACGCTTGAAAAGAAGATAAAGAACGAGCTTGAAAAAATGCTCAAGGACGAGCGGGAGGCCTACGAGGAATTCTTCAAATCCTTCGGTATTCAGTTAAAGTTCGGGGTTTATAACGATTACGGAGTTCATAAGGACTCTCTTAAGGATTTGCTTTTGTTCCGTTCTTCAAACGAGAAGAAGTATGTTACCTTTAAAGAGTATACCGAGCGTATGAAGGAGGGGCAGGATACCGTCTATTACGCCTGCGGAGAAACCGACGATAAGATTGATATGCTTCCCCAGGCGGATATTTTAAGGGATAAGGGTTATGAATTCCTTTATCTTACCGAAAATGTCGATGAGTTCGCAATCAAGATGCTCGGCGAGTATGACGGCAAGAAGTTTGTGAACATCTGCGACGATAAGCTTGACCTTGACAGCGAGGAAGAAAAGAAAAAACTTGAAAGCGAAAACGAGTCGGCAAAGGATATGTTCGGCTTTATGAAGGAGAGCATAGGCGACAAGGTAAACGCCGTACGCTTTACCAACAAGCTGAAAAAGCACCCCGTATGCCTTACAAGCGAGGGCGGAATCTCGCTTGAAATGGAAAAGGTGTTAAACTCTATGCCGGGTGCCGAGCAGAACAGGGTAAAGGCTCAGCTTGTGCTTGAAATCAATGCAAATCACCCGATTGCCGAAAAGCTGAAAACGCTTTACGCCGATGATAAGGATACCCTTGCAAAATTTGCAAAGCTCCTTTACGGGGAGGCCTGCTTAATAGGCGGAACGGGCGTTGCCGATCCTGTTGAGCACAGCAACCTTGTATGCGAGCTTATGACGAAATAAAAGACAGAAAAATCCTGAAACGGAAATCTCCGTTTCAGGATTTTTGTATATAAGTTCTTTCAGGTCCTATACCTTTATTTTTTCGGCTTCGTCAAGCCAGAGCTTTGCCGACGCGTCCGACGGCATTCGCCAATCTCCGCGCGGAGAAAGCGTTACCGAACCGACCTTAGGACCGTCCGGCAGGCAGGAACGCTTGAACTGCTGGGAGAAAAATCTCCGCAGGAAAACCTTAAGCCATTTAAGAATAACATCAGGCTCATATTCACCCTTAAATGCCGCAACGCAAAGGCGAAAGATTTTTTCGGGGCTTTCGCCGAAGCGCAGCATATGATAAAGAAAGAAATCGTGAAGCTCATAGGGACCTACAAGATCCTCGGTTTTCTGTGCTATTTCGCCGCTGTCAAGCGCCGGAAGAAGCTCGGGCGAAACCGGTGTATCGAGAATATCAAGCAGTACGGCTTTAAGCTCGTCGGTGCTGTTTTCCGCCTCGTAGCTTACGATATAGCGCACCAGCGTTTTCGGAACCGAGCAGTTTACTGCGTACATCGACATATGGTCGCCGTTGTAGGTTGCCCAGCCGAGCGCCAATTCCGATAAATCCCCCGTTCCTATAACCATGCCGTTCTGCTTATTTGCAATATCCATTAAAACCTGCGTGCGTTCGCGCGCCTGTGAATTTTCAAAGGTCACATCGTAATCGCCTTCACTCTGACCGATATCCTTAAAATGCTGTTTTACCGAAGCTGTAATATTTACCTCTTTAAAGCTTACTCCCAAAAGGGAACACAGCTTTTGAGAGTTTGTGTGTGTGCGCTTAGTAGTGCCGAAGCATGGCATAGTAACTGCGGTAATGTCGCTTACCGATCTGCCTAACAGCTTCATCGCCCTTACCGCCACAAGCAGGGCAAGGGTACTGTCAAGCCCGCCCGAAATGCCTATAACTACCGACCGTGAATTTGTGTGTGCAAGCCGCTTTTTAAGTCCGTGGGACTGCATTTGCAAAATAGCCTCGGCGCGCTCCTTAACGGCAAGCTTGTCAGAGGGTACAAAGGGCGTCCTTTCATAACTCCTTGTAAGAAGCGTGGTAATTACCTTTTGGGTGAATGAAATTTTGCGGCAGGCGTACGCGGTTTCAAAGCTGGTGTTTTTATGCCGCTCGCCAATAAGTTTTTTTACATCTATTTCGGTAACGGTAAGCGTATTGCCGCAAAACGGTTTGTTTTCGGCAAGCATTGTGCCGTTTTCATATACAAGGCAGTGACCTGAAAAAACAAGGTCTTGGGAGGATTCCCCGTCATACGCCGAGGAATAGACATATCCGCATAGGTTTCTTGCGGAGGTTGAAGAAATCAGCAGTCTTCTGTAATCAGCCTTGCCTATAACCTCGTTAGACGCGGAAAGATTTGCGATTATCGCGGCTCCCGAACCGCATAACCTTTCCGAAGGCTGACTTGCCGCCCATACATCCTCGCAAATTTCAACGCCGAAGGTGTATTCCTTTAGGGTATCGTGTGTGAAAATCAAATCGGTGCCGAAAGGAATGTCTGTACCGCCTATATTTATAACGGCGTTCTGAGGAATATCCTTACCCGATGAAAACTGCCTTTTTTCATAAAATTCCCCGTAGTTCGGTATGTGGGATTTCGGAATAATGCCGAGTATTTTACCCGAGCATAAAACGGCGGCGCAGTTAAAAAGCTTTGAATTATATATAAGCGGAACGCCTATAATAACAACAGGGTATTTTGAAAGGGTGTATTCCGTAATTTCCTTAAGCGCGTCCTCCGCCGCTTTAAGCAGCGTTTCGGAGAAAAAAAGGTCGCCGCAGGTATAACCGGTAACACAAAGCTCCGGAAGCACAAGCAGGTTGACCTTCAGGCTGTCCGCCTCGTCAATACGCGACTTTATGCTTTCGGTATTACAGGAAACGCCGGCAACGGTAACCTCGGGTATTCCGCAGGCAACTTTTATAAATCCGTCTTTCATAATGTAACCTCACTTCTTATATACTATTAGTTTATAGCTTTTGCGCTTTTCTGTCAACAAATAAAAGGATAATATTAACTTTAAAGATATAATTTGCTAAAAATATGAAGAAAATGCGAAAATATAAAAATATTGTTAATTTTTTTACAAAGTCTATTGATTTTTAGAAAATCAGAGGATATAATGTATAAGGCGAAAATTTGAATCTTTTACAAAGGAGAGTTAAAAAATGACTGATAATAAAACCGTTGTTAAGTGGCTTAACGAGGTAAAGGAACTCGTTTGCCCCGATAAAGTGGTTTGGATTGACGGAAGCGAGGAGCAGCTCGAGGAGCTTCGCCGCGAGGCCGTACAATCAGGCGAAATGATAAAGCTTAATGAAGAAAAGCTTCCCGGCTGTTATCTTCACAGGACGCTTCCGAACGATGTTGCGCGTGTTGAGGACCGTACCTTTATCTGCTCAAGAACAAAGGAAAACGCAGGTCCTACAAACAACTGGTGCGACCCGCAGGAAATGTATACCAAGCTTTACAATATCGCACGCGGCAGCTATAAGGGACGCACAATGTATATAATCCCTTATTCTATGGGACCGATAGGTTCGCCGATTGCCAAAATCGGTATCGAGGTAACCGACTCTATCTATGTTGTTCTTAATATGGCTATTATGACCCGTATAGGCGAAAAGGTGCTTGAAGTACTCGGCGACAGCAACGACTGGGTACGCGGTCTGCACTGCAAGTGCAATGTTGACCCCGAAAACAGATACATCTGCCACTTCCCTGAGGATAACACAATAATTTCCGTAAACTCTGCCTACGGCGGAAACGTGCTTCTCGGCAAAAAGTGCTTTGCGCTTCGTATTGCGTCCTACCAAGGCTGGAAAGAGGGCTGGATGGCCGAGCATATGCTCATTTTGGGACTTCAGAACCCCAAGGGCGAGGTTAAATATATAGCCGCCGCTTTCCCGTCTGCCTGCGGAAAGACCAACCTTGCAATGCTTATTCCGCCGGAATATCTCCGCAAGAAGGGCTACAAGATTTGGACCGTCGGCGACGATATTGCCTGGATGAAGATAGGCGCGGACGGCCGTCTTTACGCTATCAACCCCGAAAACGGCTTCTTCGGCGTAGCGCCCGGAACCAACTCACACTCAAACTTCAACGCGCTTGAATCTACAAAGAAGAATACCATATTTACAAATGTTGCTTTAAATCTTGACGATAACACCGTTTGGTGGGAGGGACTTAACAAGGATCTTCCTCAGAACGCGCTTGATTGGAAGGGCAATCCTTGGGATGCTTCCAAGTTTGACAAGGCTGATAAATCTACCTATGCCGCTCACCCCAATTCAAGATTTACCGCTCCTGCCAAGAACTGCCCCTGCATTTCCGAGGAGTTTGACAAGGGCGAGGGTGTTCCGATTTCCGCAATTGTTTTCGGCGGCCGCCGTGCGAAGTGCGCTCCGCTGGTATACCAGTCAAAGAGCTGGGAGAACGGTGTATTCATCGGCTCCGCAATGGCTTCCGAAACCACAGCGGCAGCAGCCGGCGCTGTCGGCGTAGTACGCCGCGATCCTATGGCTATGCTTCCGTTCTGCGGTTATAATATGGGAGATTATTTCCGTCACTGGCTTGATATGGGCAAGAAGCTCGGCGATAAGGCTCCTAAGATTTTCAATGTAAACTGGTTCCGTACCGATGACGACGGCAACTTTATCTGGCCGGGATTTGGCGATAATATGCGCGTCCTCAATTGGATAATCGACCGTTGCGAGGGCAAGGCTGACGCTAAAGAGACCGCTATCGGCTATGTTCCGAGACCTGAGGATATCGACCTTACCGACCTTGATATGGATATTGATACCTTAAAGGGCATACTTGCGGTTGACAAGGATGTCTGGAAGAAGGAAGCCGCCGAAATTGAAGAGCATTACAAGAAGTTCGGCGACAAGCTCCCGCAGGAGTTAAGAGACCAGCTTAACGAGCTCAAAGCAAAATTAAATTAAACAAAAATAAAAAGTACTGCACCGTAAAAAAGCGGTGCAGTACTTTTTGCCTTTAATATTTTTGTATCAGGAAACCGATTTCAGCTCTGCTTCAAGCAGATTTTTAAACACGCGTATAATAAGCGTAAAGAACGCGGCTGCGGCGCCGACGATATAGAACGGAAGATAAAACCGTCCCGCGGCAAGTGTTATAACCGCGCAGAAGAAGCAGCACCACGAAATTCTGTGAAGCATGGTAACGTTTTGTTTGATTATTACATCCGATTTTCCGATATTAACCAATAGTCTGCGGAGTGATAAGAGAGCCGCCGCGGCAAACGGAACGCAGGGGTAGCAGGTAACCATAATAGTGGTAGGAAGCGAAGCTTCACGCCCCTTTGATTCCACATACCATGTAACAAGCCAAGGCATTGCCACGGTAATTACCGCAAGCACCGCCATTGCAATATATACAAGTATTAAAGACAGCGTAACCGACTTTTTAGCGTTCCACATTTGCAGTATCTCCTTTTAATAGCATAGTGTTTTTACAGTTTAAATATACACCAAAATCAGCCGATTGTAAATATAAAGGTTTTGTGTTATTATGTAGTTAATAAAATTTAGGGGGCGCGTTAATTTTTATGTATACATATTTAAAGAACCGTCCCATGCTTTTAAGCGCGGTTTTAGGCTCCGCGCTTGCGCTTTTTACGTTTTACTGCCCTAACGCTTCGGTAATTACGGGCGCCGCCTTTATAGCGCTGTTTTTTATTATGGTTATAAAACGCGCAAAGCCCGAAATTATTTTCAGCATTTTCTGCGTTGTTATAATTATAATAAATCTTCAGCTTAACCTTCAAAGGGCAGACAGCGCAGATTTGCTTTCAGGCAGCACCGTAAACGGCAGCTTTTGTATAACGGAAAATCCTGTTGACCACGGAGACTATAAATCGTTTACAGTCGAAGCAAGGGACTGCGCCGAGCTTAAAAACGGCACAAAGGTGTTTATGTTTTACGGCGGCGACGAAACGCTGTGTATGGGAGATTTAATAGAATGTGACGCAAAGCTTAAAAGCGTTTCAAAAAGCGATTTTAAGGCGGGTAATTACGCCGAAAACATATATCTTTCGGCAAACATAAAAAATATCGCGGTTAAAAGCGGAGCACAGGATAAAGCGCTTTTTAACCTAAGCCGCTTACAGCGCGGAATTACCAATACGCTGTTTGAAAATTTAAGCACGGATGAGTCGGCAACGCTTAACGCTATTGTTACGGGCGATAAATCCTACATCTCGCCCGAATTTGAGTCTTGTGTGCGCGGCGCCGGAATCAGCCATGTACTCGTGGTATCGGGAATGCACCTTTCAATTATTATGACCTTTATTATGGGTCTGCTTGAGCGTTTTGTCTATAACAGGTATGCAAAGCCGCTCATTATGTTTGCAGTAACGGTGTTTCTTATGGCGCTGTGCGGATTTACAATGTCGGTAGTGCGCAGCGGCGTTACATATATGCTGATAGCCGTATCCCTGCTTATCGGGCGCACAGGTGAGAGATCAAATACTCTGGGCGCGGCGGTAACGCTGATACTGCTATTTTCACCCTTTGCTGTTTTAAGCATTTCCCTGCAGCTTTCGGTGCTTTCAACCTTCGGCGTTCTGGCGGTCTCGCCTGCGGTTATGAACGCGGTCTGCGAGCGTGTAAATATCAAAAATCCGCTTATTTTCTCAATTCTTTCGCTTGCGGTATCAAGCGTATGTGCTTCGCTTATGACCCTGCCCGTGGTAATTCTTGTTTTCGGCTATGTTTCGGTCGTCGCGGTTATAAGCAGTATAATAATTGCGCCTATTGTAACGGTATCGCTTATCGCGGCGTTTTGCGGACTTGTTTTAAGCCTTATTTCTCCTGTTATCGCAAAACCCTGTTTTTTGGTTTCGGGCATTACTGCAAAATACTTTAATTTTATGACCGAGCATATCGGCGGATGGAAGTACTCGGCGGTTAATGTAAGCCGCCCGTTTGCGGTAATTTCGGTCATTGTAATATTTGCCGTTTTACAGCTTTTACTCTATTGCAGGAAACGCCGCGATATGTTAAAATTATACGGGCTTAATGAAAAAATCAAGGCAGAGGGCGGTGACAGACTGATATGGCGGTAATATTTGAGGATACCCTGAAAAAAGAAATTTCTTCGGGGAAGATAGCGCCTGTTTATCTGATTTTCGGCGATGACGCGTATTTAAAACGCAGATATGTCGATAAAATATCATCATCGGTATGCGATAAGGATGATTTTTTCAATTTTCAGAAATTTGACGGAGAAAACGAGCTTCAGTCGGTTTATGACGCGGTTTCACAGCTGCCGCTTATGGCGGACAGAAAATGTGTTATACTTTCCGATTACGATTTTGAGCGCGCCGATAAATCGGATTTTGAAAAGCTTGTCACGCTTTTATCCGATACTTACGACTCGGCGGTTTTAATCGTATGCTTTGACAGTGTCGAATTCGATTACAAAAAAAGTTCAAAAGCAAAAAAGCTTATCGCCGCCGCCGAAAAGGGCGGAGGACGCGCCGCGGCGCTTAACCACAGGCGTGCGCCCGAGCTTGCAAAAATGCTTACCGACGGAGCGCGTAAGCGCGGCTCAAATATGGACAGTACGGCAGCAAAATATCTTATAGAATCTGTCGGAACAGATATAAATCTACTTATTTGTGAGCTTGAAAAGCTTTGCAGCTTTGCAAACGGAGCAGATATAACCAAAACTACCGTAGATGAGGTTTCGGTAAAATCGGTTGAAGCCTCGGTATACAACCTTACAAAGGATATATTCGCCTGTAATCTTACCGGAGCGCTTGACACGCTTGACGGACTGTTTTTCATGCGGCTTGAGCCTATTATAATTCTGCATACAATATCTTCTTCTTATGTCGATATGTACCGTATATACGCAGCCAAAAAGGCAGGAAAGGGAATTCCCGATATAATTTCGGTATTCGGATATAAGGGACGGGAATTCGTGCTTGACCGCGCCGTAACGGCTCTTAAAAGGTTTGACGGTAAAAAGCTTTCTTTGAGCTTTGACGCGCTTATTGCCGCCGACCGACAGCTTAAAAGCTTTAATTCCGACGCAAGAATAATCCTTGAACAGCTTATTGTAAGGCTTGCGTACATTGTCGCAAAGGGTGAGACGGTTGATAAGGCTTGAACAGGCGGTAATTGTCGAGGGTAAATACGA
>JAEDML010000040.1 GCA_016303035.1 Clostridiaceae bacterium
ATCGTATATTGGTTTAACAAATCGTGAATTATTTGTTAATTATTAGCACTCTGAATAATAGAGTGCTAAAATATTTTTTGTCATGTTTTTCAATTTTTCAAAAACCGTATTGCTATTATTCGAGATTTAGAATATAATCATATACAAGTAGCAGTGGATTCTTTCGGGAGGTTTGTTATGGAATTTATGTCTGCAAGGGAAGCTGCCGATAAATGGGGCATTTCTCAAAGGCGAGTAGCCGTTCTTTGTTCTGAGCAGAGAATAGCTGAAGCGACAATGTTAGGTAATATGTGGGTTATACCTAAAACAGCTGAAAAACCAATAGATGCAAGAAGCATGCGTTATAAAGATAGCAAAGAAAAAACTGTCAAGCCTTTCTTGAAATGGGCAGGCGGTAAAGGTCAGCTTCTTCGGGAGATCGAGAAATTTTACCCGTTTGCAGACGGAAAAATCACAAAATATGCCGAGCCGTTTGTAGGCGGTGGTGCAGTTTTATTCGATATACTAAGCAAATACGATTTAAAAGAAGTTTATGTCAGCGATATTAACGCTGAACTTATCAACACCTATCATATTATCCGCGATGATATAGATGCTTTGATTGAAAAACTTTATAATATGCAGAATGATTTTTTACCTTTAGATATTGATGACCGAAAGGCTTATTATATGCAAAATCGTGACCGATTTAACGATTTGAAAGTTAATGGAAATGAAAATATCAACATTGAAAAGGCGGCGCTGATGATATTCCTTAATAAGACTTGCTTCAATGGTTTGTTTCGTGTAAACAAAAAAAATTTGTTTAATGTTCCTATGGGTGCCTATAAAAATCCTATGATTTGCGATGAAAATAATCTCCGTGCAGTCTCTGAAAAATTGCAAGGAGTAACTATAGTGTGCGGAGATTACCGAGAGTCAGCGGACTTTATTGATGAAGACACATTTGTTTATTTTGATCCTCCTTACAGACCTATTACTGATACAGCAAGCTTCACGGCTTATACTGAAAATTCGTTTAACGATGAGGAACAAATTGAACTTGCAAGATTTGTTGATGATATTGATAGAAGGGGCGCAAAAGTCGTAATCAGTAATTCAGATCCTAAAAATTCAAATACAGAAGATGACTTTTTCGATAACATTTATTCTTCACATAAAATAAAAAGAGTTGAAGCTAACCGTATGATTAACTGCAATAGCGAAGCAAGAGGAAAAATAAAAGAATTACTTATATCTAATTTTTAAGGAGATACAACACGATGCCAAATAGAAATTTTAATGATTGGTTAACTACTTTCCGAAAAAGCATAGCGGATTACAAGTACTATATCGACTTTCCGAAAGTCCACCGTAATGTAAATGCTATCAAGGTTGAATTAAATATTTTAAATTCACTAATCGGTTCAAAAAATATAGAAGCCGACTTTGAAAAACTGATTAAAAAATACCCTGAAACCTTAAAATGCATTCCATTGCTTTTGGCAGTCAGAGCAAATGAGATGTATGCCATTGATGGTGATGGAGAGTTTACATATAACTTTAAAAGTCCCAATTACTCTGTAAATCAATATAAGGTATTTATGCGTAAAACAGGTTTGTTTGACCTTATGCAGAATCATATTGTTAATAACCTAGTGGATTACGCAACCGGTGTTGAAACCGGCCTTGATTCGAATGGACGCAAAAACAGAGGCGGTCATTTGATGGAAAATATTGTTGAAAGCTACATTCAAAAAGCAGGATTCATAAAAGACATAAATTATTTTAAGGAAATGTATATTCATAGCATAACCGAAAAATGGGGAATCGATTTATCAGCAATTTCTAACACAGGTAAAACAGAAAAGCGTTTTGATTATGTTGTAAAGACCGAAAATCAAATCTATGTTGTGGAAACCAACTGTTACTCAAGCGGAGGTTCGAAACTCAATGAAACCGCGAGAAGCTATAAGCAGATAGCTCAGGAGGTTGACACTATTGACCGCGTGACATTTGTGTGGTTTACGGACGGTGCAGGTTGGATAAGCGCTCGGCACAACTTAGAAGAAACTTTTGACATTATGCCGCACATATACAACATTAACGACTTAGAAAACGACATTATCGGAGAGGTTTTCAAGTAATGGCAAAAAAGATAATCAAGTGGGAACCCGATGATTTTGAATTGGAAATGACTACACATTGGTCTTTTCCGAAGCGTGGGGATTGGGCAACGCACGATGCAAAATGGCGTGGTAACTGGTCTCCATATATTCCGAGAAATATAATATTACGATACTCCAAAGAGGGTGATTTGGTTCTTGACCAATTTGCAGGCGGAGGAACAACCCTTGTAGAAGCAAAGCTGCTTAACCGAAACATTATCGGTGTTGATGTAAACGATGTTGCCCTTGCACGTTGTAAAGAGAAAATCAATTTTGAACACGAGGGAGCAAACGGAAAGGTATATCTTCATAAAAGCGACGCAAGAAAGCTTGATTTTATTCCGGATAAAAGTATCGATTTAATATGTACTCACCCACCGTATGCGGATATTATAAAATACAGCGAGGATATTCCTGAAGACTTGTCTTTGCTTAAAGTCAAAGATTTTTTAGAAGAAATGAAAAAGGTCGCTAACGAAAGCTATCGAGTTCTTAAAGAGGATAAGTTCTGTGCTGTTCTGATGGGGGACACAAGACAAAAAGGCTGCATGATACCTATGTCCTTTGAGGTTATGCGCATCTTTGAAGATGCAGGTTTCAAACTTAAAGAACTGATAATTAAAGAACAGCACAATTGCAAAGCAACAGGATATTGGAAAACAAACAGTGTGAAATATAATTTTTTGTTAATTGCACACGAATATTTATTTGTGTTTAAAAAATAGTATACACTTTAAAATAATTAACCGAAAGCGCTTGTTTTTTTAATTGTTTATGCTTTTATAGAATATAAATTAAAAAAATTAAGATTTCCTATTGACGGCAGGGGTGTTTTAGTAGTATTCTTTTTAGGTAAAATATTTTTTACAGGAGGCATTGAAAATGTTTAAATCCCAATATTTACAGAAAGTTTATTCCGGTGTAGAGGCGCGCAACCCCGGCGAGAAGGAGTTTTTGCAGGCTGTACGCGAGGTTCTCGAATCGTTAGAGCCGGTTGTAGCGGCAGACCCGAAGTTTGAGCAGAACGGTGTTCTTGAAAGACTTGTAGAGCCTGAAAGACAGATTTTCTTCCGCGTTTCCTGGGTTGACGATAACGGCAATGTACAGGTAAACCGCGGCTACCGCGTGCAGTTTAATTCCGCTATCGGACCTTACAAGGGCGGTCTTCGTCTGCATCCGTCGGTAAACGCTTCGGTTATTAAGTTCTTAGGCTTTGAGCAGATATTTAAAAACAGCCTTACAGGGCTTCCGATAGGCGGCGGCAAGGGCGGTTCCGATTTTGACCCCAAGGGCAAGTCGGACGGCGAGGTTATGCGCTTCTGCCAGAGCTTTATGACCGAGCTTTCAAAGCATATCGGCGCTGACACCGATGTTCCTGCGGGAGATATAGGAACAGGCGCGCGCGAAATCGGCTATATGTACGGCTGGTATAAGAGACTTCGCAACGAGTTTACCGGAGTTCTCACCGGCAAGGGTCTTACCTACGGCGGCTCGCTTGCCCGTACCGAGGCTACCGGCTACGGTCTTTGCTATTACACCGAGGAAATGCTCAACTGCATGAAGCAGGATTCCTTTAAGGGTAAAACGGTTGTAATTTCGGGCTCGGGAAATGTTGCCATATATGCAACCGAAAAGGCTACCCAGCTCGGCGGCAAGGTAGTTGCGCTGTCCGATTCCAACGGATATATCTATGATAAGAACGGTATCAACCTTGATGTTGTTAAGCAGATTAAAGAGGTTGAGCGCGGAAGAATCAAGGAGTATGTAAACCGCGTTTCGGGCGCCGAGTATCACGAGGGCTGCAGCGGTATATGGACAATCAAGTGCGATATCGCACTGCCCTGCGCTACACAGAACGAGCTTGACGAGGCTAGCGCAAAGGCGCTTATCGCAAACGGCGTTATCGCTGTTGCCGAGGGCGCAAATATGCCTTCTACGCCCGAGGCGGTCGAAGCCTTCCAGAAGGCGGGCGTGCTTTTCGGACCTGCAAAGGCGGCAAATGCCGGCGGCGTTGCTACCTCTGCGCTTGAAATGAGCCAGAACTCTATGCGTTACAGCTGGACCTTTGACGAGGTAGACGCAAAGCTTCACGATATAATGGTAAATATCTTCCATAATTCCTACAATGCTTCCAAGAAGTACGGTATGGAGGGCAACCTGGTTGCCGGCGCAAACATAGCGGGCTTTGAAAAGGTTGCCGAGGCTATGATAGCTCAGGGTATATCCTACTGATAAGCTTATTTAAACTTAATAAATTACGGGGACTGTCCTGCATTATCTGCAGGGCAGTCCTTTTTGTGTTCTAAATAGGACAACCGTTTCATAAGTTTTAGTAAAGTACCCGATAAGAGGAAATCGGGTTTCGGAGGACTGACACTTATGGATAACAGAGAAAGATTTAACAGCGCGCTTTACGGGGTCAGCGAGAGAATACGCAGGGTGCTCGAAACGCTGCACCCCACGGTTAAAAGCAACGCGCAGGAAATACGCATAAGAACGGGACTTCCCGTAACACTTACAGTGGGAGGGGAGACGGTGTTTATAACCGAGGACGGGCATACCTCCTTTATGATTACCAAGGATTTGCTTAAAGCCCAAAAAAGCGATTTAGACGAGAGCTTTCGGCTTTTATGCCGAAGCTCGGTTTACGCCCATTCAAACGAGCTTAAAAACGGGTATGTTATTATGCGTAACGGGCACCGCGCGGGAATTTTCGGAACGCTTACCGAAAACGGAATAATGCGCGATGTATCGTCGGTGAATATAAGAATCGCGCGTGAAATTTTCGGCTGTGCCAACGACATTGTAAAAAGGTACGACGGCAGGGGTCTGCTTATAGCGGGTCCTCCCGGCTGCGGTAAGACAACCGTTCTTCGCGATACGGTGCGCCAGCTTTCCGACGGACTTTGCGGCAAGATGTACAGGGTGGCGGTAATTGACAGCCGCGGTGAAATTTCCGGCAGCTACGGCGGCGAATGTGTAAACGACCTCGGAAACAATACCGATGTGCTTATGAGCGGGGACAAGGCGGAAGGTATAGAAATAGCAATAAGGACGATGTTTCCCGATGTTGTCGCCTTTGATGAAATCGGTACTCTCGGCGAGCTTAAGGGTGTAAGCGAAAGCTTCAACGCAGGAGTTACGGTTATTACAACCGCGCATATAGCAAGCGAGAAGGAGCTTATGACGCGCCATGTGACAAGCGGACTTATAAGAAGCGGTGCCGTCTCCACGGTAGCGTTGCTGCCTAAGGTTTACGGCGGAAAAATTAAGTTTATAGATACAAAGGAGCTTTGCCGTGCGACTGCTCGTTAAAACCGTCGGACTTGTTATGATTGTAAGCGCGAGCACCCTTTTGGGATTTTTGAAAGCCCGTGAGCTAATCAATCGGGAAAAAACTCTGTTTAAAATCTATCTGTGTCTTACCGACCTTAGGGAGCGAATACGGCTTGACGGCGGAGAGCTTAACCGGCTTTTAAGGCAGAGCTTTGAAGGTACCGATTTCACCGAGGGCGGAATACCGAAAATTAAGGAGCTTAGTGCAGACGATGTAAAACTGCTTGAAGAGTACATAAAATCCGCAGGTATGGCGGATACCCTTGCGGAATGCGACAGGGCGCAGCTTTATGCCGAAATTTTCCTTAAACGCAGAGAAGCGGCAAAAAATCAGGCAGACCGGCTTTGCCGCCTTTACAGAACGCTTGGGTTTATGTGCGGAATATTTATTTGTATATTTCTGATGTAGGTGAAATAAATGGATGTCGATTTTATTTTTAAGATAGCGGCGATAGGCATAATAGTTACGGTGCTTAATCAGCTGCTGGTGCGTTCGGGCAGGGAGGAGCAGGCAATGCTTACCACCCTTGCGGGACTGGTCGTGGTGCTGCTTATGATTGTAAACGCCATTGCGGATCTGTTTACTACGGTGAAAGGATTATTCGGGCTTTAATAATGGAACTGTTAAAAATATTAGCCCTCTGTTTTACGGCGGCAATGCTCGCCGTGCTTTTTAAGCAGTATAAAAGCGAATACGCGCTGGTTATAACGGCGGCGGCAGGAATATCGGTAATAATCGCGGTCATTAAAGGAATGATTGCGCCGATAGCCGAGATAAAGGCACGGCTCGATGTGTGCGGCGTTGATGTTTCCTGCTTTTCTGTGGCTTTAAAGGCATTGGGAATAGGCTACATAACCGGATTTATCGCCGACGCCTGCCGCGACAGCGGACAGAGCACATTGGCATCAAAAGCCGAGCTTGCAGGTAAATGCGCTATATTTATAGTATCGCTTCCGCTTATGTATACCGTGCTTGAGACGGCAATCGGGTTTATGTAATATGAAAAAAATACTTTTTATACTTGTCTTTTTAGCTGTTTTTGCAATACCTGTCTGTGCAGAGGGCGAAAACGGCGGTGACGGCATATATCTTGAAGAATATAAGATAAGCGGCGCGGACAAACTTACCGATACCCTGCCCGAAAGCACAAAGGATTACTTTAAGGAAAACGGCATAGACCCGTCGGACTACACTTGGGTAAACGGTATTTCGGGCGAAAATGTATTCCGTCATATCCGGAATTTTTTAAAGGACGGAATTAAAACTCCGCTTAAATGCGGCGCCGGAATACTCGGTATAATTCTTATTACGGGGGCGGTTGCGGCGGCGTGCGAGGGGCAGGGCGCTATGTCGGCGGCGGTTTACGCCTCGGTTTTAAGCACGGCGGCGGTGCTTGCCGCTCCGATTTACGCCTCGGTTTCGGCGTCGGTAGGCGCTATGAAGGCGTGCAGTACCTTTATGCTTTCGTTTATACCCGTATTCGCCGTAATTGTGGCGGCGTCGGGGGCGCCTGTAACCTCGGCTTCATCAAGCGGTCTTTTACTGCTTGCAACCCAGGCGGTTTCGTATTTTTCGTCCTTTGTCATACTGCCGCTTATGGGCGGATACCTTGCGTTAAGCATAAGCTCCTCGGTGTCTCCGCTTATAAACCGTTCGGGAATAGCCGAGGGCATAAAAAAAATAGCGGTATGGGTGCTTTCGGCGGTCTCTACGGTATTTGTCGGCATACTCGGCGTTCAGACGGCGGTAAATTCCGCCGCCGATAATCTGACTGTCAAAACCGCGAAATTTATTCTCGGCACGGCAGTTCCCGTCGCAGGAACCGCGCTTTCCGAGGCGGTAAATACGGTTACGGCTTCTATGGGGCTGTTAAAGTCGTCGGTAGGAATATACGGAACGGTTGCGGCGGCGGCAATATTTCTTCCGCTTATTATCGAGCTTTTAATGTGGAGAGCGGTGCTTATTGTCACGGGCGCCGTGTCCGAGCTTATGTCGCTTCCTAAAATATCATCTCTTTTAAAGGCGGTAGATGTTATGATTTCCTTGCTTGTAGGAATAATGCTGTTGACTTTGGCGGTATTTATTATTTCGCTTACCGTCGTAGTTACCTTCGGTAAACAGTAATGGGCGGATTTGTTTCGTTTGCAACCGCCTTTTGCGCCGCATGTATATTTATCGGCGCGCTGTCTGCGGCAGCGCCCGAAAAGGCTATGTCAAAGCCGGTAAAGTATGTGCTCAGTCTTGCGTTTACAGCGGCGGTAATAGGCGCCGCCGGTATGATAGATAAAACCGATTTGGATTTTAATGAGTTTTCGGGGGAGATATCCGTCTCCTTCGATATGCAGACCGCCGCCGCGGAATACGCCTACGCCTATGCATTGAAGTCGGCGGACATAAATTTTTCCGAAATTACGGTTTGTACGGATAAAACGGATGACGGCAGCATAATAATTACTAAAGTAATAATTTATTCGGACGGTAATGAATCGGAAATACGCCGTGCGCTTAGTACGGCGGCTGAAAATTACGAGGTAGAGATAAAAAATGAATGATACGCTTAAAAAATACGCGTCACTGCTTAAAAATCCTAAGATTTTGGTCGCCGCGGGGATTATCGGAATCGTGCTTATCGCGCTGTCAACCTTTATCGGACCGTCAAACAAAAAGGAGACCGAAAAACAAACGGTCAAGACTACGGTTTCTGCCGATGAGTATCGGGAGCGGCTCGAAGAGGATGTGGCGGACATGGTCAAAAGCATAACGGGAAGTGAAAGCGTTACGGTTATGATAACGCTTGAAAGCGGCGTGCGCTACACATACGCCGACGCGACCGAGGGTACCTCGGCAAGCAAGACCGAAAGCAACTCCGACTCGTCAAGCAGTGAAACCACCAAGCAAACCTACATAACCGTAAAAAATGCAGACGGAGGGGAGGAGGCGCTGCTTGTTACCGAGCTGATGCCCGAGGTAAGGGGCGTTGCCGTAATCTGCGACGGGGGCGACGACGAGACGGTTGCCGAAAAGGTCAGAAACGCCGTTACGGCGGCTTTGAATATTACATCTAAAAGAGTTTATATTGCAGGAGGAACCACATATGAAAAAAGGTAAGGTATTCGGAAAAAGTCAGATAGCCGTTACGGCAATGGTATTAGCCCTTGCGGCGGCGATATGGCTGAATATGAAGTATTCTTCTTCGTCAAAATACCTCGGTCAGGCTACATATGTAAACGGAAGCTCGTCTGAAAGCTCGGCGGTTGAAACAAGCGCCAAGGCAAAGGAGAGCACCGACTATTTTACCGAGGTGAAAAAAGAGCGCGAAAAAACGCAGAGTGAAATAGAAGAAACGGTGAAAGAGACCCTTAAAAGCGAAAAACTCACCGACGAGGATAAAAAGTCGGCGGTTGCAAAGGTAGAACAGTTAGCCGACCGTATGGAAAAGGAAAACAATATCGAATCGTTGCTTAAGGCCAAGGGCTTTGAAAAGGCGGCGGCGATAATAGGCGACAGCGGCATAAATATCGTTGTAAAAAGCGACGGGCTTACCGCCGCGCAGACGCTTCAGATACAGGATATTGTAATGTCCGAGACTAAAATAGAGCTTTCGGCTATAAAAATCGTAACGGTTAAATAAATCCTAAAATAAAAAGTGTTGTGTTATTTTGAAAATGTGGTATAATAATGCTAAAGACAATTCTTTTAAATGACACGCACGGAGGTAAATCCAATGGAAGAAAATAAAACCGAGCTTTCTGTTAATACCGAGGTACTTGAAAAAATGGCGGAAATCGCCGCTAAAGAGGTAGAGGGCGTTGCCGGCCTTTCAAAAAAAGCGGTCGATATTAAGGGAATTATTAAATCAAAAAGCGCATTCAAGGGCGTTAAGGTTGAAAATGTAAACGGAGCTATTGATATAAGCGTTTACATCTGCGTTAAGCAGTCCGCCAAGGTAAAAGAGGTAGCCGAAAAGGTTCAGGAAAATATTAAGGAAAAAATCCAGAATATGACCGGCACGGCGGTTACCAAGGTAAATGTCTGCGTTGCGGATATTGAAATTGAAGAACAGGAAATCGAAA
>JAEDML010000041.1 GCA_016303035.1 Clostridiaceae bacterium
CGGCAAAAATGCTTGACAAACTCAGAAAACGGATGTATCATTAAATAAAGCGTTGAGAAGGACAGTAGCTTATCACCCCTGCTTTTAAGAGAGTGCGCGTCACCGGCTGTAAACCGCACAGGCAGCGATAAAGCGAACACCGCCTTTGAGCGCCGTGGGTAAAAAACACGGACGTTTCCCTGCGTTAACGGGTTTTGAGTGCCGTCGGATATTTTTCGGCGGAATACGGGTGGAACCGCGGAGTGTTATGCTTCGTCCCTTTTCGGGACGGAGCTTTTTTATTTTTTATCATACAGGAGGAAAGTTTTATGATAAAGGTAACATTAAAGGATAATACGGTAATGGAATTAAACGAGGGTATTACCGCGTATGATGCGGCAAGGGAGATAAGCCCCGGTCTTGCGCGCGCTGCCTGCGCCGCTAAAATCAACGGCGAAAACGCCGACCTCAGAACCGTGCTTAACAGCGACTGTACGCTTGAAATTCTGACATTTGAAGACGATTACGGCAGGCGCACCTTCCGTCATACCGCTTCGCACATTATGGCGCAGGCGGTAAAGCGTCTTTTCCCCGAAGCGAAATTAGCCATCGGTCCGGCTGTTGACGACGGATTTTATTATGATTTTGACATTGATACCAAGTTTACACCCGACGATTTGCTTAAAATCGAAGCCGAGATGAAAAAAATCGTCAAGGAAAACTTAAAGCTCGAACGCAGCTTTAAATCGCGTGACGAGGCGTTAAGCTTTTTTAAGGATAAAAACGAGCCTTACAAGGTAGAGCTTATAGAGGATTTGCCTGAGGACGCGCCGATAAGCTTTTATACGCAGGACGATTTTACCGACCTCTGCGCGGGGGCGCACCTTATGAACACCGGCATGGTAAAGGCGTTCAAGCTCACTTCTGCTACGGGCGCATATTGGCGCGGCGATTCAAACAAAAAAATGCTTTGCCGTATATACGGAACCGCATACCCGAAGGCAAGCGAGCTTGAAGCACACCTTACGATGCTTGAAGAGGCAAAAAAGCGCGACCACAACAAGCTCGGCCGCGAGCTTGAGCTGTTTACAACGGTTGATGTAATCGGTCAGGGACTTCCGATTATGCTTCCGAAGGGCGCTAAAATAATACAGATTTTACAGCGCTTTGTAGAGGATGAGGAGGCGCGCCGCGGCTGGCAGCTTACCAAAACCCCATATATGGCAAAGCGTGAGCTTTACAAGCTTTCGGGACACTGGGACCACTATCTTGACGGTATGTTTGTACTCGGTGATCCGAATGACGAAACTAAGGACTGCTTTGCCCTGCGTCCCATGACCTGCCCGTTCCAGTATCAGGCGTATCTTAACCGAAGCCGCTCCTACCGCGACCTGCCGCTTCGGTATGACGAGACCTCTACCCTTTTCAGGAATGAGGACAGCGGCGAAATGCACGGACTTATCCGTGTAAGACAGTTCACCATTTCCGAAGGCCATCTTATGTGCACCCCCGAACAGCTTGAAGACGAATTCAGGGGTTGCCTTGAGCTTGCAATATATATGCTTAAAACCTTAGGTCTTTACGAGGATGTTTCATACCGATTCTCACAGTGGGATCCTAACAACCGCGAAAAATATATCGGCACTGCCGAGCAGTGGGACGAAGCGCAGGGTATTATGGGCAAAATTCTTGATCACCTGCAGATTCCCTATACAATAGGCGTAGACGAAGCGGCGTTTTACGGACCCAAACTTGATATACAGATTAAAAATGTATTCGGTAAGGAGGACACCCTCATTACCATTCAGATAGACCAGATGTTAGCCGAAAAATTCGGTATGGAATATGTTGACAGGGACGGTCAGAAGAAAAACCCCTACATTATCCACCGCACCTCGCTCGGCTGTTATGAGAGGACTCTTGCGCTTCTTATTGAAAAATACGCCGGCGCGTTCCCGATGTGGCTTGCGCCCGTTCAGGTTAAAATGCTTCCGATTGCCGACAGACATCTTGACTATACCTACGAAGTTAAAAAGCAGCTTGAAAACAAGGGTATACGCGTTGAAGTTGACGACCGAAACGAAAAAATCGGTTATAAAATCAGGCAGGCACGGCTTGAAAAGGTGCCTTATATGCTGATTATCGGCGACAATGAGGTTGAAAACGGCACCCTTTCCGTTCGCGAACGAGGCGAAAACGGCGACCTCGGCTCTATGCCTGTTGCCGACTTCATAAACCGCGCCGTAGAGGAAACCGAATCCAAAATTATTAAATAGCAAAAATCAATCTGCTCCGTCTGCCGATAATCGGCAGACGGAGTTTTTATATTGACAAAAGTATATAATCAGGTTATAATAACACTTGTTATATAACATATGTTTTTTAATAAGGAGATGTTTTTTTGCCGCCTAAGCCTAAATATACCAAAGAGCAAATAACAGACGCCGCATTCGGCATTGTACGGGTAAAAGGTATGTCAGCGCTGAGTGCACGAAGCTTAGCAAAAGCGCTCGGAAGCTCCACCGCCCCGATTTTTGCCTTTTTCGATACCATAGAGGATGTGCAAAACGCAGTCATATCAAAAGCACGGCTTCTATATTCCGAATATGTAAGGGCAGGATTAAGCGGGACCCCTGCATTTAAGGGAGTCGGTATGAAATACATACAATTTGCCAAAGACGAGCCGGAGCTTTATAAAATACTTTTTATGTCCGGTTCGGGCGGTGAAATTACCCATTATCTTCCCCAAAGCGACAGTAATTCGGCTTTAATTCTTGAAACTGTGGAAAAAGGTTACGGAATTGATAAAGAAAAAGCCAAAAAGCTTTACAACCATATGTCGGTTTACGCCTACGGCTTTGCCGCGCTTTTTGCACAGCATATCAACATATTTACTATGGAGGATATAAGCCGAATGATGTCCGAAATGTTCACCGCAATGATAAAAAATGGGCAATAAGAATATTTCAGTTTATTAAATTCAGGGAGGCTGACAATGAAAGCAATCGAAACAAACCGACTTACCAAATACTACGGTAAGTCCAGGGGTGTACAAGACCTTAACCTTACGGTTGACGAGGGGGAGTTTTTCGGATTTATAGGTCCTAACGGCGCAGGAAAATCCACAACAATACGCATACTTTTAGGTCTTATTAAGGCAAGCGGCGGTTCGGCTGAGATTTTCGGCAAAAATGTCTTTGCATACAAAGAAGAAAATCTTAAAAGTATCGGTTATCTTCCGAGCGAATCGGCTTTTTACGGCGGCATGAAGGTAAAGGATGTAATAAAGCTGTCGGCGGATCTTCGCAGAACCGACTGCGAAAATCAGGCAAGGACACTGTGCGAGCGGCTAAATTTAGATGTACATAAAAAGGTAAACGAGCTTTCCTTCGGCAACAGAAAAAAGGTATCTATTGTATGCGCCCTTCAGCATAACCCAAGGCTGTGTATTTTGGACGAACCCACAAGCGGCTTAGACCCCTTAATGCAAAAAGAATTTTTCAGCATACTAAAGGAGCATAACCAACGGGGTATGACGGTTTTTCTGTCCTCCCACATACTTTCCGAAATACAGCGCAACTGTAACCGCGCCGCCATTATACGCGACGGAGAAATCATTGCTTGCGGAAGCGTTGAGGAGCTTTCAAAAACCAACGCAAAGCGGGTGTCGCTTCACGGCAGGTTTGATATAGACGGGCTTGAGGGTGTAAAAGACATACAGGAATCTTCCGACGGCACGGCATTCCTGTATAACGGCAGTATAAACCGTCTTGTTTCGGCTCTTTCAAAGGGTGATATTAAGGATTTAACAATATCCGACCCCGACCTTGAAGAAATATTTATGCACTACTATACAGGAGGTTCTAAGCTATGACACTGTTAAAACACGAGCTTAAACAGAGCAGAATTTCCTTTACGGTCTGGACTGCCGCCATAGTGTTTTTTATTTGCACATGCATTTTTATGTTCCCGGAAATGAAAAATCAGATGAACGAGGTAAGCGAAATATTCGCCTCGATGGGTTCGTTTTCACAGGCGTTTGGTATGGACAGACTGAATTTCGGCACACTTATAGGCTTCTACTCGGCGGAATGCGGCAATATTTTAGGTATCGGCGGTGCGTTTTTTGCGGCTTTGCTCGGAATTTCGTCGCTTGCAAAGGAGGAAAAGGAGCACACGGCCGAATTCTTGCTTACGCATCCTATAAGCCGCACACGCGTTGTAATCGATAAGCTGCTTGCGGTTATAATCGAGATAATTGTTATGAATCTCATTACCTTTGGCGTTGCCGCGGTGTCTGTTGCGGCAATAGGAGAAGAAATACCGCTTAATGAGCTTATCCTGATTCATACGGCATATTTAATTATGCAGTTGGAAATAGGATGTATTTGCTTCGGAATTTCGGCGTTTATCCGTCGGGGAAGCATAGGTATCGGATTGGGTCTTGCGGCGGTTATGTATTTTCTTAACATTATATCCAACATTTCAGACAGCGCCGAATTTTTGAAGTATATAACCCCCTACGGCTATACAAACGGCGCAGATATCACGGCAGACTTAAAGCTTGATGCGGTTCTGATACTTTTAGGCTCCGCATACGCTGCCGCCGCCGTTATTTTAGGATATATAAATTACAGCAAAAAAGATATTATTTAGAAACGGGGTAAAATTTATGAAAAAATCAGAAAGCATTTTGTGGGGCGCAGTTTTAATCGCACTCGGTGCAATTTTTGCGCTTAAAGCCTTTGACATTATAAGCATAAATATATTTTTCGACGGCTGGTGGACACTTTTTATAATAGTACCGTGCATTATCGGACTTTTTACGGGCAACGAAAAGACCGGAAATCTTATAGGCATTTTTATAGGCGTATTTTTGCTCCTTTGCTGTCAGGGAATTTTAAGCTTTTCCCTGCTTTGGAAACTCGCTATTCCGGTAATTATCATTGTCATCGGTATAAAGATGATTTTAGTCGCTGTTTTCGGCAAGGGAAGTAGGGCGTTAAAGGTGCTTGAAAACAGTGGAGCAGAGTTTAAGAGAGGGAGCGCAGCTTTTGCAGGCAACGAAATGAATTTCGACGGGGAAGTTTTTGACGGCGCGGAGCTTAACGCGGTTTTCGGCGGAATAAACTGCGATATACGCGGCGCGATAATTGACAGAGACTGCGTTATAACCGCGTCGGCGGTTTTCGGCGGTATTGATATTTACGCGCCCGACAACATTAACATTATAGTGAACTCAAATTCTGTTTTCGGCGGTGTTTCAAACAAAAAGCATATCAATTCACCGCAAAACCTGCACACCCTTTATGTAAACGCCACCTGCATATTCGGCGGAGTGGAAATTAAATAAAACCGCCTAAAATTCGCGTCCGCTTTAAAGGAGTACGGTATGAACAATATAATTGAAATTAAAAATCTTTGTAAAAGCTTCGGCGATGTCAAGGCAGTACAGGATCTCAGCTTCAAGGTTAAGGAGGGAGAACTTTTCGCCTTTTTAGGCGTGAACGGAGCAGGAAAATCCACCGCTATAAATATTATCTGCGGCGAGCTGAAGAAGGACGGAGGAAGCGTTGCAATCGACGGATACGACCTTGAGAAAAACGCAGAAAAAATCAAGAGCCTTATAGGCGTTGTTTTTCAAAATTCGGTGCTTGACAGGGCGTTAACCGTTTACGACAATCTTGAAAGCCGAGCCGCTCTTTACGGAATTTACGGCGAAGCCTTTAAGAAAAGACTTAAAGAACTTACAGATCTGCTTGAATTCGGTGATTTGCTTAAGCGTACCGTAGGTAAGCTTTCGGGCGGTCAGCGCAGAAGAATAGACATAGCGCGCGCTTTATTGCACCGACCGAAAATTCTGATTTTAGACGAACCTACAACAGGTCTCGACCCACAGACAAGGCGAATACTCTGGGAGGTTGTCGAAAGCTTGCGAAAGACGGAAAATATGACGGTTTTCCTTACTACACACTATATGGAGGAGGCGTCCGACGCTGATTATGTAGTAATACTTGACAGCGGTAAAATTTCGGCAGAGGGTACTCCGCTTGAACTTAAAAACACCTATACCGGCGACTTTATTACACTTTACGGCATAAGCGAAGACGAGGCGAAAGCCCTCGGCAAACCTTATGAAGAAATTCACGGCGCCTACCGCGTGTCGGTTAACAATACGGGCGAAGCCACATCGCTTATCACAAAACACCCCGATACTTTTCGTGATTACGAGATATTAAAGGGCAAAATGGACGATGTTTTTCTGGCGGTTACCGGTAAAAAATTACAGGAGGAAAACAAGTAATGAGTACTCTTAACATAATGATAAAAAGAAATACAAAGCTCTTTTTTAAGGATAAGGGAATGTTTTTCACTTCGCTTATCACCCCTGCTATTTTATTGGTGCTGTACTCCACCTTTCTCGGAAAGGTTTACAAGAACAGCTTTGCTTCTGCCCTGCCGGCAGGGCTTAATGTACCCGAAAAGCTGATAAACGGCTGTGTCGGCGCACAGCTTATTTCCTCTATTCTCGCGGTATCCTGCGTAACGGTGGCATTTTGCTCAAATATGCTTATGGTGCAGGACAAAGCTAACGGTACCGTTAAGGATTTGACGGTCACCCCGGTTAAATCTTCGCTACTTGCTATGAGTTATTATATTTCAACCTTTATATCTACCCTTATCATATGCGTTGTTGCCGCCGCTATCTGTCTTACTTATGTATCGTTTGTCGGCTGGTATATGAGCTTTTCCGATGTGCTTTATCTGCTGATTGATATTTTTCTGCTTGTAATGTTCGGCACAGCGCTTTCAAGCATTATAAACTTCTTTTTAAGCTCCCAAGGACAGATTTCGGCAGTAGGTACTGTTGTAAGCTCGGGATACGGTTTCATCAGCGGCGCTTATATGCCGATTTCACAGTTTTCAAAGGGACTTCAAAGAGTTATTTCCTTTTTGCCCGGTACATACGGTACCTCGCTTCTTAGGAACCATGCTATGCGCGGTGTGTATAAAGAGATGGGTAGCATCGGCTTTCCGAACGAAATTATTGAAGCTATTAAGGATTCGGTAGACTGCAATCTTTATTTCTTTGGAAACAAGGTCGGGATAGAAATGATGTACCTAATCCTCAGCGGTTCGGTCGCTCTGCTTATTGCGGTCTATATTCTCATGAATATACGAAGAAGCCAAAAGGCGCATATTTAAAACTGCACATTTTCAGAATACATACGCAAAAGGAGAAAAAATGATACTTGAAACAGAAAGACTGATTCTCCGCCCGTGGAGTGACGCCGACGCCGAAGAACTATACCGATATGCAAGCGACCCCGATATAGGTCCGATTGCCGGCTGGCCCGTACATACAAGCGTAGAAAACAGCCGTGAAATTATAAACAGTGTTTTATCGGCGGAGGGCACCTTCGCCGTGGTTCTTAAAAGCACGGGTCTGCCTGTCGGAAGCATAGGCATTATGAAAAATGTAAATATTCCCACAGGCAAGGATGAGGCTGAAATCGGATATTGGATAGGCAAGCCCTATTGGGGACAGGGTCTAATCCCCGAAGCGGTGAGAGAATGTCAGCGCTATTGCTTTGAAGAGCTTAATTGCAAACGGATATGGTGCGGATATTACGACGGCAACGAAAAATCCCGCAGAGCTCAGCAAAAGTGCGGATTTAAATACCATCACACCGAAAAAAACAAGCCCTGTCCGCTTATGAATGAGCTTCGCACCGAACACATAACAGTGCTTGATAAAGAAGAATGGATAAAAATGCTGTAATTTTATAATTTTTAATTTTTAAAAATAAATCTTGAAATTTGTAAACATATATGGTAATATTATAGCGTTCGGGGGTATAGCTCAGCTGGGAGCGTGAGTAACTCGCTTACACACCCCCAAATTTAAAACTTAATAAAATCTTCTTGACCGACTATCTATATGGGGGTATAGCTCAGCTGGGAGCGTGAGCAACTCGCTTACACACCCCGCGAGAGTAGAAAACAGAAAATTCCAACAACCCAATAAGGGGCATTAGCTCAGCTGGGAGAGCGCTACACTGGCAGTGTAGAGGTCAGCGGTTCGATCCCGCTATGCTCCACCACACCGAGTGCCTCGGTGCGCAAACGCGTGCTTGAGGTGCTTCTTTTTTGCACTTTTTTCTCTCGCGTTTAAAGACTAGATTAAACGGTAGTTAAAAACAAAAAGAGAGTCCATCTCAAAATGAAAGAGACCGCCGAAAATTTTGTGTAAAAGCCGAATAAGAAAAAAACTTTCAGATAAGAATTAAGATATAAAAATTTCAAAATCTGAAAGAAAGACCAGTAATGGAAAAAGCACCGGCAGAGTTGATGAAAGAATATGTTAATTCGCAGAAATTCACGAGCACAACCGAAATTATGGAGGCAATGAAAGCCATGTTCGGTGATGTGCTCCAGCAGGTAATGGAGGCAGAATTAGACACAAAGCTCGGCTATGAAAAAAGCGAAAGAACCTCGAATGATGACGAAAGCGGTTTGTCGAAAAACTACCGAAACGGGCATTCAAAATGCCGGACTATGAATATGTTCACAAGGAACTTCAACGCTCGGGGACAACTCTAAATCTGCTGTGGTTGGAATATTGTGAACAATGCAGTGCTTCAAATGAAGTTCCGTATCAACTGACGCAATTTAAAAAACATTATCGTGATTATGCTGTGAAAATCAATGCAACAATGCATCTGAAGCATAAGCCGGGTGAAATTTTGCAGGTAGACTGGGCAGGACAAACAGCAGAAATTGTATATACCGACACAGGCGAACTAATACCTGCATACATCTTTGTTGCAACACTGCCATACAGCGGTTATGCCTATGTAGAAGCATTTTTATCGATGAATCAGGAATGTTGGATTTCTGCACATGTAAATGCTTTTAAATATTTTTGCGGCATAACAAAAATACTACAGTGTGACAATCTTAAAACAGGTGTTATTGAACACGGACGGAGCGA
>JAEDML010000042.1 GCA_016303035.1 Clostridiaceae bacterium
TCCGTTTTACCGCCCTCTCTCAAGGGCGCCTGATTATAATACCACATCACTTTTCCGTTGTCAACTGTTTTTTTCGGTTTTTTTAAAAAATTTTTGAGAAGCTTTTCTCTTGTTGTCAAAGCCTGTCGAAAGGCACAATATCTTGTGCCTTTACAATACAGCCGCGGCAGGTGAAAGCCCTAACCGCGGCCGTAAAATTTAAAAATATTGTTCTACATCTCCGCAAGTCCTTCGGAAATACCGAGCATTATAATACCTGCAAAGACTGTAAATATTATTAAATAGTGCTTAAACGATAGTTTTTCCTTTAAGAAAATTCGGGACAGCACCACCGAGAAAACGCAGTATGCCGAAATCATCGGCGCGGCCACAACGGGATTGTCGCCTATCGCATAGATATACGCAAACTGACCCGCCGTTTCGCAAACCGCTCCTGCAAGCTTCGGCGACTCGTATTTAAGGTTAATTTTCTGCTTCTTTATAATTACTACATATATAAATGCGAATATTGCCATAGCAAGAAATGTATACTCGTATGCAATGTTGCCCGATTCCTCGTTTACATATCCCGAATCAAGCAAAAGCGCGTCGGCAAAGGTGCCGAGCCCGTCAAGAATACAGTAAAAAATCGGGAAGAAAATCGCAATAAAGCTGTTTTTGTATTTTCGGTTTTCCTTTTTATCGGCTATTGCCTGTGTTTCCTTATCAAGCTGCTTTTCGGCAAAGCCGAGGCCGATAACTCCGACGCAGATAAGCACGATACCCGCCCAGCTGAACGCGTCGGGCATCTGACGCAGAAAAATAAGGCAAAGCACGCAGGCAACTGCGCCCGAAGAATTGCATATAGGCGACGACACCGAAAGCATTATGTAGCGAAGACCCACATAACCCAAAATCATCGAAAGCACATAGCAGGCGATAGCCGGCATATAACGGATAAAATCCATCGGCTCGAACCGTGCGCCCGTAAGCAGCTCCACAGTAGCGTGTATACCCATAACAAGGCCTACCGCCATAACAATTTTCCAATGACTGTATTTATCCTCAGGCTTGGAGCCGATTTTTGAAAATAAATCGGAGCCGCCCCAGAACATAATAGTTATTAAAGATAGTATGAACCACACTGTAAATTTCCCCTTTTAAATAAAATTCCTTAACAAACGGAATTTTTCGGGGGCGGTCTTCTTCTGAAATGAAAAACAAATTGGGGTTTATTTAAAAGCATTGGGTTTACCTATATATACCTATCCGTTATGCTCGTCCGAGAGGCGGCGTGCAAAATCCGCCAGCTCCTCCTCGCTGTAAAACTCTACCGTCAGCGTACCTCTGCCCTTACCGTTTGGTGTTATGTTAACCTTTCGGTGCAATTCTTCTTTAAGCGAAAGCTCAACCTCGCTGTAAAAAGACGGTTTTACAACCTTGACGCTCTTTTTTTGCGATTTCTTGCCGGCGGCAGCCGCCGCCTTTTCAAGCTCGCGCACCGAAGCGCCGTTTACCGCGGCAAGCAGCATACGGCGGCGAAGCTCGATATCTTCGGTCGAAAGCAGAGCGCGCGCGTGCCCCGCCGAAATAGAGCCGATTCTGAGCGCTTCAAGCTCCGATTCGTTTAAATTAAGAAGACGAAGTGCGTTTGTAACGGCGCTTCTTGACCTGCCCATACGTTCTGCGACCTGCTCCTGGGTAAGACCGAAGCTATCTATAAGCGAACGGTAACCGAGCGCCTCTTCAACCGGATTTAAATCCTCGCGCTGAAGATTCTCAATAAGTGCAATTTCCATAACCGTGCGGTCGTCGGTTTCCTTTATTATTACGGGAACCTCGTCAAGCTCGGCTATACGGCAGGCGCGCCAGCGGCGTTCGCCTGCTATAATCTGATAACGCCCGTTAGAAAGCGGACGGACAATTATAGGCTGAAGCAGTCCGTGCTTTGCAATACTGTCGGCAAGCTCGGAAAGAGCCGCCTCGTCAAAATCCTTTCGGGGCTGTTCGCGGTTGGGCTCAATATCGTTAAGCTTTACCGTTACGGCGCCGTTATTGTCGGTTGAATTTTCGTTAAACAGAGAATCAAGCCCTCTGCCTAATCCGCCTTTTTTGACCGGCATATCAATTCCTCCTGTTTCGCTTTAAAAATTCTTTTGCAAGGTCGTCGTACGCCGCGGCGCCCTTGGAGCGTTTATCGTAATACTGTATCGGCATACCGTAGCTCGGCGCTTCGGAAAGCCGCACCGCACGCGGAATGGCGGTTTTATAAAGCTGATTTGAAAAATACTTTTTAATTTCCGACACGACCTGACCTGTAAGATTTAGTCTTGCGTCGTACATAGTAAGCACTATCCCCTCTATTTCAAGGGTGGGATTGTAAAGCCTTTTTACCTGCCTTACCGAAGCCATAAGCTGCGAAAGTCCCTCAAGCGCGAAATATTCGCACTGAATGGGGACAAGCACGGTATCGCTTGCATTAAGCGCGTTTATTGTGATAAGTCCCAAAGACGGCGGACAGTCAATAAATATGTAATCGTATTTTTCGCGCGCCGCGGCGAGCGACATTTTAAGCTGTGCTTCTCGGTGTTCTATTTCTATTAAATCCACCTCGGCGGCGGCAAGGTCCATAGAGGAGGGAACTATATCTACATTTTTAAACTCGGTTTTAATAACCGCGCTCTCAAGCTTTGCCTTTCCTATAAGCAGTTCATAGCTTGTAATCTTGGCATTTTTCTTGTTTACCCCGAAGCCGCTGGTTGAATTGCCCTGCGGATCGGCGTCTACAAGCAGGACTTTTTTTCCGGCAATACCGATTCCCGAAGCGAGATTAACCGCAGTTGTGGTTTTTCCCACTCCGCCCTTTTGATTGACAACGGAAACGATTTTTCCCATTTGTCAAACCTCCTTATTTTATGTATATATAATATTATATATATTATATAATAAATATATAGGCGAATGTTTCACGTGAAACATCTTTTAAGTGCCTTATAATTATATCAGCATATAGGCTAAATGTAAAGAAGATTTCGTGCATAAAAAAAGCTCCCGTTAGCGGGAGCCTTTAAGCTGAAATTTTTATCCGTCAGGTCTTATCGCCGGGTTTAAATATCAGCGCCATTATATACCCGAAAAATACCGATGCGGTTATGCCTGCCGCCGTGGCGGTAAGCCCTCCGCACAGCGCGCCTATAAGTCCGTATTCCGCAACCGCTTCCTTGACACCGGTTGCAAGGCTGTAGCCGAAACCGGTCAGCGGCACCGTGGCGCCGGCTCCCGCAAATTTAACAAGCGGCTCATAAACTCCTATCGCGGTAAGAATTACACCTGCTACAACATAGGTCACAAGTATCCGCGCCGGAGTAAGCTTGGTGCAGTCGATAAGAACCTGACCTATAAAACAGATAAATCCGCCCACAAGAAAAGCGTACAGGCACTTCAAAAACAAATCCAAACCCGTCATTCCCTTCATATGATGTTTCACGTGAAACATTTAATATGATTAGTCTGTACGGGTAAAGGCGAATTATTCATCTATTCCGTAACATTCGTAAACATTCTTTTTTACCGTTTTATAGTCGAGATGGCGAACGCGTATACTGTCAGCGCTTTCGGATCGCACGGTTATCCTCACCTTGCAGGTTCCGCGCTTGATATCCACGGGGTTGCGTATCAGCTTTATCTGCCCTATCCTTTCTTTGGGACAACAAAGCTCGCAGTTGTGAAGCCCCACCGAGCTTTTGGCGTAGACATTTTCGCGGCCGAACCGCACCTTGCCGAAACGGTAATCGTAAAGGCAGAGGTTTGCGTAATAAAGTATAACCGCCATTACTACAAAGCTGATGAAAAGTATCAGCCGATAGAAATATTTGAATATGAACATAGACGGAACCGATACAAGCAGTGTGAAAAAAGCATATAATCTCGGAAGATAGAAAAACCTATTGCGCGTTGCCCTGTCGCGCGAAGCGTGCACCGACTCGCCGTCAGGCGTCATAAAGGGAAAATAGAGCGAAAACTGCCGCTTTATTTCGCCGTGTCTGCCACAGGGTATTATGACGGCGCTTTCCTGCTTGGAATCGGAATATCCGCCCACGCTTACCTTCATTGAAAACTGTTTTATAAGCCGCATAAGCGGAGTTTGTTCTATTTTTACATCATTTACCGAGGTCTTTTTAAACGAAGTCCTTTTTCTTACGAAAAAGCCTGATTTTACCTCTATTTTATCCTTTTCGAGAAACAGTCTGAAATTAAGATTCTTAAAAAAGGAATAAAGAAAAGCAATGCCGTAGCCCAGCAGAAAAATCAGGGTTATTACATTCACTACGGGCGGAAAATAAAACCTGAATTTTTCCGATACCGTGTTTATCTCATCAAAAAGCATTTGATCAAGCGCTATTCCGAGCAGCTTGCCCGCCTTGTTTATAACAGGAACGCTGATCACAATGCCCGTTACCGCCGACGAGGTAGTAGCGGCAAGCAATGCGAGCTTATAAAGCGAAAATTTCACGGCGGTACGGCTTTCGTCTCCGTAGAGACGGGAAGATACCTCGCGGCTGTCCCTTGTGCTTAATTTAAACTCAAAATCGGTTTTGCCGGTTCTTCCGGCTTCGGTATTTATGCGGTAGGTTACCGCACCCGTTACCGCGTCAATCGGATTCTTGGTTGTCTGCACCGAGGAAAGCTTTGAAACGCTTATTACCGACTGTTTGCGGAAAAAAACTCCCTCAGATACGGTTATATCGTCCCCCGAAAGGGTCAGCCTGAAGGCGCGCCACCTTAAGACCGCAATGGCGAGAATAAAACAAAAGCATACCGCTTCAAAGCTTAATACGCCGCTTATCCTGCGCTGAATAAGAAATTGCAGCGCGCCTTTAAGGAGCGGAATTATAAGTACGAACAAAAAGGGCTTTAACAGCTTAAAAATCATAAGCGGATGCGCGCGGTACTCTTTTTTCAAAGCTGTTCCTCCCTTGTTATAAGGCTTATAAAGCTCTTTGCGTCCTCTGTGCGGATTTCGGGGATTATAAGCACCCGTCTTGCCGATTTAAGCGTAACCGCCGAAAGTCCCATAAGTCTTGAAAGCGGAGTTGAAAGCAGCTCCGAAAAAATCATACGCGAAAAGGGCATTATATTGGTTGATTTTATGAAAACGCCGCGTTCTATTATAACCGTACCCTTCAAAAAGCGGATTTTACAGCTTTTGAAATAGGCGGGGAAATATATAATAATAACAAATGCGAAAAACAGCGCCAAAACACCAAGAGGAATTAAAAAATATAAGGAAAGTTTACATAAAAAAGCCGCCGCAACAAGGAGCAAAACCGCCGCAAGCGCGAAGCGTATCTGCCAGAGAGTCAATGTCTTTTTAGGTAAATCGAAGCTCTGCACCGTTATCCCTCCCGTATTACTGTTTTTCGTCCTTTATTAAGTCCCAATATTCTTTGAATTTCTGTTCGTTTTTATTATCGCCGAATTTATAGTATTTTCTGTCCTTAATTTGATCGGGCAGATACTGTTGGTTTACATAATGTCGCGGATAGTCGTGAGGATATTTATAGTTCTGCCCCTTAATTTCGGCGTCCTCCCCGTCAAAATGCTTGTTTTGAAGCTGGCGCGGAATACTGCCGCCTATACCCCGTTCAACATCGCTCAAAGCCGCATTTACGGCATTGTAGGCTGAATTTGATTTCGGCGAAGTCGCGACAAGCACCACCGCGTTTGCAAGCGGAATACGCGCTTCGGGTAGACCTACGGTCATCGCCGTATCCACCGCCGCCTTTACAATCGGAATAATCTGCGGATAGGCAAGACCTACATCCTCGTTGGCGCATACCAGCAGTCTGCGGCAGGCGCTGGGAAGATCCCCTGCCGCGAGAAGTCTTGCAAGGTAGTAAACCGCCGCGTCGGGGTCGGAGCCGCGCATTGATTTCTGATAAGCCGATATTATGTCGTAATGCTCGTCGCCCTCGCGGTCGTACCTTATAGAGTTTCCTGCAAGCAGCTGCTCGACGGTATCGTCATCTATAATAATATTATCCTCGTTTTCCGCCGTAAGAACACACAGTTCTAAAATATTCAGAGACCTACGCACGTCGCCTGCCGCCGCCCTGGCGATTTTTTGCACGCTCTCATCGCTTATTTCAACCCTTTTACGCTCTTCCGCGGAAATTTTATCGACCGCTCTTAAAATAACGCCCGAAATATCATCGGAATTAAGGGTTTTAAATTCGAAAACCGTAGAGCGGCTTAAAATAGCGTTATAAACATAAAAATACGGATTTTCGGTAGTAGAGGCGATAAGCGTTATATCGCCCGTTTCGATATAGGAAAGCAAAATCT
Source organism: Clostridiaceae bacterium (assembly GCA_016303035.1). GTDB lineage: Bacteria > Bacillota > Clostridia > Oscillospirales > Acutalibacteraceae > UBA737. The sequence continues at coordinate 6,325 of JAEDML010000042.1, forward strand.
GCTGCTGCTTTTTGTTGAAATACTGTATTTCGTCAAGATACAGCAATATTCCGTTTCCTGCTTCTATTGTGCCGATAGAGGCGATTATTTCCTTAATATCGGCGGTAGAGGCGGTCGTCGCGTTAAGATAACAGAGCTTTTTGCCGCAGTCGTTTGCGATTATTTTGGCAACCGTTGTTTTCCCGACGCCCGATGGGCCATAAAATATAAGGTTCGGTATGTTTTTTGATTCTATTATTTTTCTAAGCACCTTTCCCTTTGAAAGAAGGTGTCTTTGCCCGGCGACCTCATCAACCGTTTGAGGTCTTACCCTGTCGGCAAGCGGCTTGCTCATAATCTTCATCCTTTTCTGCTGACTTATAGTGATATTATATTCTTTTTTACATTACTTTTCAACAAGCATTAAATCTTAATCGGTTACATATTATTAAAGAAGATAAAAGAAATTCTAATCGGGGAGACAGCAATATGAAAAAGACCGTTTTTATAAAAAACGCCGCAATTCTTACCGTTTCCTCGCTTATTTTACGATTTGTGGGAATAGTTTTCAAGGTCTGGCTTGCCGCAATTGTCGGCTCCGAGGGAATAGGGCTTTATCAGCTGGTTTTCTCGGTTTATGTGCTTGCGGCGACCTTTGCAACCTCGGGAATATGTACCGCCGTAACGCGGTTGGTTGCGGATGAGCTGGCGCTCGGCACCAAGCGCGGAACGCTCCGTATTCTGCGGCGGTGTGTAGAGCTCACCCTTATTATAGCCGGTATTTCGGTCGCCCTGCTTTTTTTCGGCGCCGACTTTATAGCAGGAAAATTTCTCGGAGATATACGCGCCGTTCCGGCAATAAAAATACTCTCCTTTTCACTTCCCTTTATGGGGGTTACCTCCTGCCTTAGGGGATATTTTATCGCACGGCGCAAGGCGTCGCCCAATGCCGTCTCCCAATTATTTGAGCAGGCGGTCAGAATTATCATAGTCGTAACGCTTGTGCGCCGATTTGCCTATAAAGGCCTTACATTTTGCTGCGGCGCGGTGCTTTTCGGCGATACCGCGGCAGAGCTTGCGTCCTGTATACTTATCGGTATTGTCTTTTTTAAGGACAGTAAAAAGCTATCTGCCCTTAACGGCAGAAAACGACCCGATTATCCCATATTCAAAAAAATTCTGCATATTGCCGTTCCTATTTCGGCAGGGCGGTATTTAAACACGGCGCTTAGAACCGTGGAAAACATACTTGTGCCGAAAAACCTCGCTAAATGCGCTCTTTCGGGCGAAAACGCCCTTTCACAGTTCGGAATGATAAAGGGCATGGCACTGCCTATTCTGTTTTTCCCATCCACCCTTTTAAATTCGCTTTCTACGCTTCTTATACCCGAAATGTCCGAAGCCGTCGCCTGCAACCGAAAAGGACTTGTAAAAAGCGCCGCCGAAAATATTTTGCGGCTTACCGCGCTTATGTCCTACATATTTGCCGCAGTTTTTCTTATCTGCGGCAGACAAATCGGAATACTTATATATAAAAGCGACGATGTGGGCTTTTTGCTCTGCGCGCTGTCGCCGATTGTTCCGCTGATGTATCTTGACAGCGTTTCCGACGGTATACTTAAAGGCCTTGACCAGCAGGTATTCTCCTTCAGAACCTCGGTTTTTGATTCCTCGCTCCGCATAGTTTTAATACTTATAATTCTTCCGCTTTACGGAATTAACGGCTTTATAGGAATTATGTACCTTTCAAATCTTTTAACCTGCGTTCTTAATGTGGGAAGACTTATGAAAATAAGCGGCGCAAGGCTTAAGGTTCTAACCGAAATTCTGCTTCCGCTAATCTCTGCTTTATGCGTAACATTGCTTGCAGACACCCTTATTAAAATGCTCGGCACGCTTCCGAATTTGGTTTACATAACACTTGTTTGCGTAATAAGTATACCTGCATACACCGTTCTGCTTTTCCTTTTCGGAAGTATGACAAGGGACGATATACGGCTTGCCGTGCGCTGAAAAACCTTAATTTTCCCTTATTTTACGGAAAAACTCCTGCAAAACAAGACCGCACTCCTCCTCACAAATACCTCCGTAAATTTCGGGCTTGTGATTATACGGGTAATCGCAGAGATTTATTACACTGTCCATACTTCCCATTTTTATATCGTAGGCGCCGAAAATTACGGTTTTAATTCTCGCGTTTATAATCGCTCCCGTGCACATCGGGCAGGGCTCCAGCGTAACATAAAGCTCGCAATTATCAAGCCGCCAGCTGTGAAGTGCTTTACAGGCGGAATTTATCGCTTCAAGCTCGGCATGGGAAAGCGCGTTTTGCTTTTCCTCCCTGCGGTTTCGCCCGCGGGAAATTATCTCGCCGTCCTTTACTATAACGGCTCCTACGGGTACCTCGCCGCACTCTGCGGCGGCCTTTGCCTCTTTAAGCGCCTCTTTCATAAATTTTTTATTCATATTTCTTACCTTAAAATAATTAAAAGGGCTGTCTTTAACGACCGCCCCTTTTTTATTGCATATTGTCCGACGGATGGCTAAAATTATCCTTTTTCTCGCTTACGGGAGATGAGTGACTGAAATTATCAATTCCGCGGTCAAGCTGTGCG
>JAEDML010000043.1 GCA_016303035.1 Clostridiaceae bacterium
TGTGTTAATACTATATATAAGGAGTTTATACAATGAATAAAGCTAAAAGAGCCGCCGTAATAGCGGGAAACTGGAAAATGAACAAAACACCTAAGGAGACGACAGAGCTTATAAATGAGATGAAGCCGCTGGTAGCAGATGCTGACTGCAAGGTAGTGCTTTGCGTTCCCTTTATTGATATTCCTGCGGCTGTTGCCGCCGCCGAGGGTTCAAATATTGAAATCGGCGCTGAAAATGTACATTTTAAGGAGAGCGGCGCATATACAGGCGAGATTTCCGCGGAAATGCTTACCCAGTCGGGCGTTAAATATGTAGTCATCGGTCACAGCGAGAGAAGACAGTATTTCGGCGAGACCGACCAAACCGTAAATCTTCGTACGCTTGCCGCTTTAAACGCAGGTCTTACTGCTATTGTATGCGTGGGCGAAACCCTTGAGCAGAGAGAGCTCGGCTACACCGAAACCCTGCTTAAGTATCAGACCAAGATGGCGCTTACAAATGTTCCTGCCGAAAAGCTTTCAAATGTTATTATTGCTTACGAGCCCGTATGGGCAATCGGCACCGGCGTTACCGCTACCGCCGAGCAGGCTGACGAGGGCAACGGCTATGTCCGTGCCGCTATTGCGGAAGCCTACGGCGAGGATGCGGCGGAGAGCGTTACAATCCAGTACGGCGGCTCTATGAACGCCAAGAATGCGGACGAGTTAGTTGCCAAGGTTAATGTTGACGGCGGACTTATCGGCGGCGCATCCCTCAAGGCTGTTGATTTCTCGGTAATCGTGAAAGCCGCAAGCAAATAATTTATATTTCGGGCGGGCGATGCCCGCCTAATTTCTATTTTCAGGAGAGCATTATGAAAAAACCGATAGTTTTAACGATAATGGACGGTTTCGGTATAAATCCCGAAATTAAAGGCAACGCAATTTACACCGCAAAAACGCCGCGGCTTGATAAAATTTTTGCTGAATGTCCCAATACACAGATAGGCGCTTCGGGCATGGATGTCGGCCTGCCTGACGGGCAGATGGGCAACAGCGAGGTCGGTCACACCAACATAGGAGCCGGCAGGATTGTTTATCAGGAGCTTACAAGAATTACCAAGTCTATTGCCGACGGAGATTTTTTCAATAACGAAGCATTCTTAAAGGCTATTGATAACTGCAAAAAGAACGACAGCGCACTGCACCTAATGGGACTTTTGTCAGACGGAGGAGTTCACAGCCACATTGAACATCTTTACGGTCTTGTAGAGCTTGCAAAGCGTAATGGGGTTACTAAAGTCTACATTCACGCACTGCTTGACGGACGCGATGTACCACCTTCAAGCGCCGCGGATTATATAGACGGGCTTAACGCAAGGCTTAAAGAAATCGGCGTAGGCAAGCTTGCTACGGTTATGGGCAGATTTTACGGTATGGACCGCGATAACCGTTGGAACCGTGTTGAAAAGGCGTATGCCGCACTTGTTTACGGCGAGGGTGTCATGACCGATGACGCCGCCGCGGCAGTTCGCAAGTCCTACACCGAAAAGGATGAGGAGGGCAAGTTTATCACAGACGAATTTGTGCTTCCCACCGTTGTTTCGGGCACCGAGAGGATTAAAAGCGGAGACAGCGTAATATTCTTCAATTTCCGTCCCGACCGCGCGAGAGAGATTACACGCACCTTTGTTGACGATGATTTTAACGGTTTTGAACGCAGAGGCGGAAGGCAAAAGGTGTTTTATGTTTGCATGACGCAGTATGACGCTTCAATGCCTAATGTCGAGGTTGCCTTTAAACCGCAGACACTTGTAAATACCCTCGGTGAATACCTTGCAAACAAGGGACTTACACAGCTTCGCATAGCCGAAACCGAAAAGTACGCCCATGTAACCTTCTTCTTTAACGGCGGACGAGAGGTTATGTTTAACGGGGAGGACAGAATACTTGTAAATTCTCCCAAGGTCGCAACCTACGATTTACAGCCGGAAATGAGCGCAAACGAGGTTTGCGACAAGGTTTGTGACGCTATTGAGAGCGGAAAGTACGATGTTGTAATTCTTAACTTTGCAAACTGCGATATGGTAGGCCATACCGGAATATTCGATGCGGCTGTAAAGGCGGTTGAAACGGTTGATAACTGTGTAGGCAGAGTAGCGGATTCCACACTTAAAATGGGCGGAGTTATGTTGCTTACAGCCGACCACGGCAACGCCGACCGTATGGAGGATACCGACGGCTCGCCGTTTACGGCGCACACTACCAACCCGGTTCCGTTCGCGGTTATCGGAAAGCAGTGCAGTCTGCGCAAGGGCGGCAGGCTTTGCGATATTTCGCCTACAATTATCAAGCTGTTAGGGCTTGAACAGCCGGCTGAAATGGACGGAAAGTCCTTGATAGAATAAACAGAAATGTAAACAAAAAGGTTTATTATAAGGGAGGCGCTTCTTAAAGAAGCTGTCTCCCTTTGCTGTGTCACAGACAAATTTGAAACGGCGGTGGGAGTTTATTACTCCCACCGCCGTACTTGCGTTTTTTAATTATTTCGAAAGATAGATAAGCAGAACAGATACATCGGCAGGGCTTACGCCGGAAATTCTTGAAGCCTGCCCGATATTCGCGGGGCGCACGAGTTTAAGCTTTTCCACAGCTTCAAGCCGCAGTCCGTAAACGCTGTCGTAGTCAATATCGTCGGGAATAGCCTTTTTTTCAAGACGAAGCATTTCATCAACCTGCGCCTGCTGGCGTTTAATGTAGCCTTCGTACTTTATCTCGGTTTCGACCTTTTCGCGCACGCTTTTCGGAAGATTAGGGCGGTCAATATCGAATTTTTCCAATATATCATAGCCAAGCTGCGGTCGGCGTACAAGGTCAGATAACCGAATACCCGTGCTAATAGGAGCGGTGCCGCAGGCTTCAAGCAGTTTGTTAAGCGGCTCGCTCGGTGCAATAAAGGTATTATTAAGCCTGTCGATTTCCTTTTCCTTTTGCTCTTTCCTTTGCAGAAAATCAGCATATACCTCATCGTCTATAAGCCCTAAGGAGCGCCCTATCGGCATAAGGCGTTCATCGGCATTGTCCTGCCTTAAAAGCAGACGGTATTCGCTGCGTGAGGTCATCATTCTGTACGGGTCGGAACAGCCCTTTGTTACAAGGTCGTCTATAAGCGTCCCGATATACGATGAAGCGCGCGAAAGTATGAGAGGAGGCTTGCCCTGGACCTTTAATGCGGCGTTTATTCCGGCAACAAGACCCTGAGCCGCCGCCTCCTCATAGCCTGAGGAGCCGTTAAACTGTCCCGCACCGTAGAGCCCCGGCTGTGACTTGATTTCAAGCGTTGCCGAGAGGGACAGCGGATCAATACAGTCATACTCTATCGCGTAGGCGTTTCGCATTATTTTAACATTTTCAAGTCCCTTTATAGTGCGGTAAAACTTAATCTGCACCTCTTCGGGAAGCGAGGAGGACATTCCCTGAAGATACATTTCTTCGGTTTCTGCGCCGCAGGGCTCTATAAACAGCTGGTGCCGTTTTTTGTCCGCAAAGCGCACAATTTTGTCCTCAATGCTAGGGCAGTACCTCGGTCCTACGCCCTGTATAGTGCCTGAATAAAGGGGAGAACGGTTAAGGTTTTCGGTTATAACGCGCTTTGTTTCATCGTTTGTATAGGCTATATGACAAACCACGGTGTTTGTAGGCTTTTCCTTGGTAGAATAGCTGAACGGGGTTATTTCTTCGTCTCCCTGCTGTACATCAAGCGCTGAAAAATCAATACTGTTACGGTCAACGCGCGCAGGGGTGCCGGTTTTAAAACGGCGCAGGGGAAGCCCCAGTGCTTTTAATGAATCGGACAGCCGCTTTGCAGGGAAATTACCGTCGGGTCCGCTTTCGTAGTTGACTTCGCCGATGTAGACCCTGCCGCCTAAAAAGGTTCCGGTGGCAAGTATGACGGCTTTACAGCAGTAATCCGCGCCGAGATGTGTTATACAGTGCCAGCCATCTTCTTTTCTTTCAAGTGAGATTATCTCGCTTTGCTTAACATCAAGCCCTTTTTGAAGCTCAACCGCGTGCTTCATATATGCGCTGTAATTTCGGCGATCTATCTGCGCGCGCAGGGAATGGACGGCAGGACCCTTGCCGAGGTTAAGCATACGGCTTTGCAGGGTGTTTTTATCGGCGGCTTTGCCCATTTCGCCGCCCAGCGCGTCAAGCTCGCGTACAAGGTGACCTTTGGCTGTTCCGCCTATCGACGGGTTGCAGGGCATATTTCCCACCCAGTCAAGGCTGATGGTAAACATAACGGTTTTACAACCGAGCCTTGCGGAAGCCAGCGCCGCTTCAATCCCGGCATGTCCGCCGCCGATAACGGCGACATCAAAGCTTTCGGCTGTGTATGTTTTAAGTTCCAAAAATATACCTTCTTCTATTTGTCAGATATTTTCAGCTGACGGACATCGTTTCCTAAAAATTTTCTCGATTCATAATTGCCTATAAGTCTCGATACTATTCGCGGCGAATAGCGTTCCTCAATCTCCTTAACCGAAAGATTGGTGTTTATAACCGTTGGTTTGTGCGATAAAAGCCGCGTATTTATAAGGTTGTATAAAACCGATTTTGAAAAGGCAGTTGAAAATTCGGCTCCGAGATCATCAATCGCCAGCAAATCGCAGGTCAGCATAGTTTGAAGACCGTCGCTGTCGGAGGCACCGCCGAAACGCTCTTTTTCCGCAATATCAAAAAGATTTTGCGCCGAGCCGTATACAGGCATAAAGCCTTTTTTTATAACGCATGACACGATTGCAAGCGTGAGATGGGTTTTGCCAAGCCCCGTAGAGCCGAAGAAAAGCAGGTTTCCCGTCTTTTTGGGGTCAAAGCCCTCGGCATAATTTTTGCAAAGCTCATAAATGCCTGTCATTCGCTGCCGCGGTACAATGCCGTCCTTGTCGGGACTTTCGGAATAATAGTTTAGGTCGAAATTATCAAAACGGCAGTCGTTAAGCGGCATTTCTTCACATAGCTCGGCTATTGCAAGCTGCTTAGCAAGTTCCTTAACACAACTGCATATTTTACCGCCGATATATCCCGTATCATTGCAAAGGGGACAGTCGTACCTAATATCTTCTATACCGCATTTTTCAAGTAAGACCTTCTTTTCCGCAGATAAGGCTGTGGATTTATTTTTAAGTTCATTTAGTCTTACGCTGTCACCCGACATTGCCGTTAAAGCAAGGGCGGCGCCGCATTCACAGAGCGCGGTATCTATTTCCGAAAGTCTTTTGTTTGTAGTGTATGCCGCAGAAAGCAGCATATTGTGTTGTCTGCGCTTTTCTGAAAGGGAATTCTTCTTTATTTCAAACGCCTTTTTGTAGGTTTCCTCTCTTGATAGCATAATTTCACCGCCGTTTATTTTTCGGAATTAAGTATTTTTTCAAACATATCTATATCGTATGAAGCAGAACTGCCGGAATTGTTCTCTTCGGTGCTGTGTCTTTGAATTTCATCAGGTGAGGTATAGCCTTTTTGGTGCCAGCTTTCGATAATTTTTGCCGTGTAGGCAAATGAAAATTTAGATTTTGCGTCTACGCATGCGTCGTAGGCGCTTTTCAGCAGCTCTGTGCTTATTTTCCAGTCGCATATCCAAAGGGAAGACAGCTCACGTTCCTTTTTGCTCGGCATTCTTCTCTCAATCCCAAAAGCGGAGCGGACTATATTCCACGCCTGATCTGATTCAGCCATTCTTGCAAGCTCCTCATCGGCAAGGGCTATACTGTCTATACCCCTGTTTACCCAGTCTATAGCCGTAGATTCTATAAAGCGTATATTGCAGTGTCCGCGTTTTACGGCATACTGTATTATCAGCAGTATAAGCGAAACATCAAGTCCCTGATCCTCATACAGCCAAACAAGGGTGCTCGTCTCGTTCGTTTTAAGGTTGCGGCCCATTTTAATTTGTGCTTCACGGAGCATATATCGTATTTTGGGGTCCTCAAGTCCGCGCTTTGCAACATCGCCGCGCTCTGGCTTTAAGCTGCGAAGTACGCTTTTTTCGGATTTTTGAGCTTTCTTTTTTGGCGGATTTTCTTCTTTAGGCAACAAAATACCGGCGTCTGCCCAGTAAAGCAGCGCCTCTTTAACATCGTATTCCTTTACTCCGGTATTCTCCGAAATTTCCTTTTCCGAAAGCTCGTTTGACATATTTCGCAGTATGTAAATTATAACCTTGATATGCTCGGGCTTTGCAAGCTTTAAATATCTGTCAACAACCGAGGTCGGAATTGTAAATACTGCGGAAAAGGAGGTCGGATTTATATAATAATCCATAAACTCACCAAAACTTAAATTACAGTAATTATATCAGTTAAAGCGCATATTGTAAATAGTGCAAAATTTTCTTTAAATTTTATTGCGGTTGAAAATATTATATTTTTTAATTATTAAATAGAAGGGGATACCGAATGCGTAGCATACTATAAGCTCCGATACGCCTATTTCAAGACCTGAAATAAGAAAGCCCCAAAGGCTGAAGCCGTCATCAAGCAGGAACCACGAAATTTCAAAGCCTATTACAACGGCGTTGATTATAACGGGGGGAAGCATTGCAAGCAGCGGCAGACCCTTAAACCGAATATTGCGAAGATAATATGTAAGTATTGCCGCAATAAGTGTAGCTAAGGTGCCGAATATCATATCAAGAGCGTTAAACGAGCCGATATTTGCAATAAAGCACCCTACAGTAAGCCCGGGAATCGCCGCAGGCGTAAATATCGGCAAAAGAGTTAAAACCTCGGAAAGTCTTAACTGTATCGGTCCGTAGGCTATTCCGAACGCACCGCAGAGAAAGGTGAGCCCTGCATAAGCCGCGGCAATAAGGGCGCCTGTTACTATAAAACTGATTTTTGCATTGTTTTTCATATTCTACTCCGTTTTTTTATTTTCAAGATTTTTATAAAAAGCAACTGCAAGCCGGTCACAGCGCTCATTTTCCGGGTGCCCCGCGTGGCCCTTTACCCATTCTATTTCAACATAGTGCTTATCAAGTAGTTTGAGCAGCTGCTCCCAAAGGTCGGCGTTAAGCGCAGGTTTTTTATCAGCCTTGCGCCAGCCGTTTTTTTGCCATGAACGCGCCCAGCCCTTTTCAATGGCCTCCGAAACATATTTTGAATCGGTAACAAGCTTTACGCGGCATTGCTCCTTAAGCGCGGAAAGCGCCATTATGACCGCAGTTAATTCCATACGGTTGTTGGTAGTGTTAAGCTCGCCGCCGCATAACTCTTTTTCGTGTGTGCCGTACCGCAGAACAGCTCCCCAACCGCCGGGGCCGGGATTGCCGGAGCATGCGCCGTCGGTAAAAATTTCTATGTATCTGAGCATAAAGCACCTCAGTACTTTCTGTAGCTGCCCACAACCCTGCCGAGAACGGACGGGTTTTCGGGATAAATAGGCGAAAAATCAGGGTTTTCGGGCATAAAAATTACCTGACCGTTTTTAAGCAAAAGCCGTTTTACGGTCGCTTCGTCCCCGTCCATACCGACAACTATATCGCCGCTTCGGCAGGGCTTGTTTTTATCGGCGACAATAATATCGCCGTCAAGTATTCCGGCGTCGCGCATACTAAGTCCTACCACGCGCAGGGCAAAAAGCCCGTCCGCGTCCTTAGAAGGGTAGGGTATGTAGTCCTCTATTTCCTCAACCGCAAGTATCGGCTTTCCTGCGGTTATTCTGCCAACTAAGGGTACAAGGGCGGAGTCGTAGCCGGTATCAAGCTTTATCGCGCGGGAATATTTAGCGTCCCGCACGATATAGCCTTCCTCCTCCAACACGGTAAGTATGCCGTGTACCGTGGAGGTGGATTTTATTCCGGTTTCTGCACAGATTTCACGCACTGTGGGCGGAAAGCCTGCGGACATTTGTTTTACAAGAAAGCTGTAAACCTTTTCCTGTTTTTCGGTAAGCGGAGCTTTTGACATAGTTATCTCCATTCTATCGGTATTTTTAGTCGAACATTTATTCGATTACAGTATATCATTTTTGTCGCTTTACCGCAACCCCGTTATTGTTATTTTTACAAAAAATTTCTTTTATGCCTATTAAAATCAGCAGTCCCCCGAACAGCTTGGCGGTAAGCTCACCTCCCAAAAGGTCGGTAATCATAAGTCCTATTACGGCTCCTAATAGTCCCCATGCCGCTAATAAAAGGGTGGTTTTCCACTTGATTTGTTTTTTAAATGCGTATATTATAACAGCGAGCAGACCTATCGGAATAAAGAACATAAGGTTAATGCCCTGGGAAGCGAGCTGCTCTGTTTGAGTAAAGACCGAAAGATATATTATGAGCACGGCGCCGCCGCCCATTCCCATTGCGCCTATAATGCCCGATAAAAGCCCTGCCAAAAGGGCTGCAATATTCATCTTAAAAGCAGGCGAACGCCTGCGTAGACCATAAATCCGCCAAATATTCTTTTTAGCCACAGCGGCGATATTTTTTTCAGCAGAACCGTACCTATAACCGAGCCGATAATGCCGGTAGGCATATATATAAGCGCGTCGGAAATACCTACATAACCTTTGTAAATATAAAGCGCGGTGCTTAAAACGGTTATGGGAAGAATCACCGCAATCGCATTTGCGTGCGCCTGCTTCTGCTCAAACCCCAGCTTTTTTAAAAACGGTACGGCAAGCATTCCGCCGCCTGCTCCGAGCAAACCGTTCACCGCGCCGATTGCAAGTCCCGAAGCGGCTGTAAAAAGACTCTTTTTATTTAATATTTTCATAGTAATATCACCGTTTTTTATTCAATAGCCTCATTTAAAACTAATATTATATTTACCGAAAAAATTTAAACTAAACAAAAAGTGACAATTAGA